>NZ_BAABZW010000020.1:0-68123 GCF_040365325.1 Intrasporangium sp. DVR
GGCAGAACTGACCGTCTGACAAACCCGGGGCGATTCACACCGAAGATCCCGCCGATGGCCCCCTCACGTCACAGCGACATGCCGGAGCCCAAACCCCACCACCCCACGGGACTCACACGCCGCGCGCGACGAACGCGCCACGCGGGTCTGCGCAGTGACGCGGACAGGTTGGGCTGGAAGGTGCCGCGCAGAAGGCGCTTTCGGAAGCCGATGCAGCGGGTCGTCGACCAAGCCACCGTCTCGACGTGGGCAGTGGTCCTCTGTGGGAGCCGGCACGACACGCGACCGCGGGCTCGGCAAGGAGCTGGAACCGTACATGGCGTCTGCAACAAACCGGTTCGGTGCCCAGGTCGACGTGCGTCCGATCAAGACCTCCCGACGCACCGACGATCCGGACCGTGAACTCACCTCGGGGCAGGTCGCCGGCCACCTGGCCAAGTACGCGACCAAGTCCGCCGGCGACCTGGTCAACGGCGACAACCCTCACCTCCGCCGGATGCGCGCGACCATCGCCGAAGTCACTAACCACATCGCGGCCGACGCGCGCGCCGAGGGGACCCCGCTGAGAGAGCACCCCTACGCACTGCTGGGGAAGTGGCGGCACATGCTCGGCTTCCGCGGTCACTTCTCGTCCAAGTCCCGCCGCTACAGCGTGACCCTCGGGCGGCTACGGCGCGCTCGGGCGAGGTTCCAGCGCCGTCTCACCGAGGCCAACCGCCAGGGCAAGACCCTCGACGTCCGTGACCTCGACGACCTCCTCGCTGACGACGAGGAGGAGACCACCCTCGTGATCGGGCAGTGGACCTACGCAGGGTCCGGCTGGGAGACCGAGGGCGACGCGGAGCTCGCCAAGGCCGCCGCTGCACGCGCCCGCGAATACGCCCAGGAGCGTGCTGCGCGACGACATGAATCGGACTGAGGGGCAAGGAGATTGGACGGATGAGCGAGGCGGAAGTGTTGTGGACGGTGCAGGACGTGAGCGCGTTCCTGCGCGTGCCGGTGGCCACGATCTACCAGTGGCGGGTGAGAAGCGAGGGCCCTCCGGCGATGCGCATCGGGCGTCACCTGCGTTTCGCCCCCGAGACGGTCCGCGAATGGACGCGGGATCAGCGGGAGGCCAGCTGATGGCCAGCGTCAGCAGAAACCCGAAGGACCCGGGCTGGCAGGCCCGCTGGCGCGACCCGGGAGGGCGGCAGCGCAAGAAGAACTTCGCCCGGAAGGTCGAAGCACAGCGCTGGCTCGACCAGATGCAGGCCGAGCGCCATCGAGGCCAGTACGTCGACCCCAGAGCCGGCAAGGTGCGGGTCGGTGAGGTCGCTGAAGGCTGGGCACGCGGCCTCACCCACCTCAAGGTGTCGACCGCGACGCGCTACCGAGGCCTCATGCGCGGGCACATCCTACCCCGGTTCGGTGCATGGGCGATCGCGGACCTGCGACACAGCGACGTCCGGGATTGGGTCAACGATCTGTCGGCCAGCGGACTGTCAGCGGGTACGGTCCGCCAAGCGCACCGCGTGCTCTCGCTCATCCTGTCCGAGGCGGTCAAGGATGGGCGGCTCGCACGCAACGTCGCGGCCGGCGTGCAGCTTCCACGTGCGGTCCGGGCGGATCCGCGCTTCCTCAATGCCGACGAGGTGACTCGCCTCATCGCGGGAGCCGGCACCAACGGGCTAAGCATCGCGGTGCTCGCCTTCTGCGGCCTTCGCTTCGGCGAGCTCGCTGCCCTGCGCGTCCGCCGAGTCAACGTGCTTCGACGTCGCCTCGTCGTGGCCGAGAGCGTGACCGAGGTGGGCGGTCGCCTGGTCTGGTCGTTGCCGAAGACGAACCGCACCCGCACGGTTCCGTTCCCACCGTCGCTGACTCCGCAGATCGAGGCTTTGTGCCAAGGCAAGGGTCCGGATGACCTGCTCTTCACTGCACCTGAAGGCGGAACGTTGCGACTGGGCAACTGGCGGCGTCGCGCCTTCGACCCGGCCTGCCAAGCCGCCGGCCTCGTCGACGTCACGCCGCACGACCTGCGCCACACCGCGGCCTCGTTGGCGATCGCCTCGGGGGCGAACGTCAAGGCCGTGCAGCAGATGTTGGGGCATGCGTCGGCTGCCATGACGCTCGACGTGTACGCCGGTCTGTTCGGCGACGACCTGGACGCCGTCGCGCTGGCTCTCGACGGTCTTGTGCCCCCTTTGCGCCCCTTCGGGGCTCGGAGCGATGGAGGGGAGGGGCAAGCCGATCCCACCGACCCTGCTTGACCTGCGCAAACGCGTGGTGGGCCCCGTCGGGCTCGAACCGACGACCGGCGGATTAAAAGTCCGATGCTCTACCCACTGAGCTAGAGGCCCGCGCCCGGCCGGTCACCCGACCAGAGCACGTTGGGGAGTCTAAGGGGTCCCACCCCCGGGCCAGAACTGCGCCGTCGTCGCCCCCCGGGGTTAGCCTGCCGAGATGAGCGAGAGCGAGCATCGCAGCGGTCCGAGGCGGCCGGCCTTCTTCAGCCCCTCGGCGCTCGAGGCGCACGGCGGTGCCTATGACCCGACGGAGCAGATCCACGTCGCCCACGAGACGGCAATGGCGCTGGTGCATGCCGGCCGGGCGGCCTCTGATCCGGCGGTCACGGAGCGGCTCGTCGCCATCGTCGACGACATCGGTCTGTCCACCCTCGCCGAGCTGTGGTCGCAGCGTCCCGCTCGTAGCCTTCCGGGGACCCTCTGGCGCCTCTACGTGCTCCGCGAGTGGGTGCGGCGCGCTCCGGGTGACGCGAGCCGCGAGTACGCCGCCGGTATCCGTTTCACCGGTCCCAACCACGCCGTCGCCGGCGCCTCGGAGCCCCCCGAGCCGGAAGGGATGAGTCGGCTCATCGACGAGATCCTCCGGGGTGTCTTCAGCGGTGACCTGGCGGTGGCCCTCGAGCGGGCCGCGGCCTTCTGCCGGGTGGTCTCCGCCGGGCGTGCGGACATCTCGGCGGGGCGCTCCTCCGCTGAGCATGCCGCCAATCTGCTCGGGATGGCGGAGGACCTCACGGCCTCCGCGCGCCTGTGGCGGACGGGTGCCTTGGACTGAGCCACCCACCGGAGGGTCGTATCCCGCTGGGCGGGCTCAGCGGCATACGAGCGCTGTGGGGTGGGCTGGGGGAGCCGCTGACGTGCCTCCTGTGGACAGCGTTCTTGGTGATCTCTGCCGCTCCACCTATCCTTGACGGGCGTCGGGTCGCGGTAGCCCCGGGTCCCAAATTCAGCCGCTACGAGCGGCCCTGTGCCGAGAGGCGCTCCCGGCCCGACGCAACCTCACTCGCGAGGGGCGGTCCGCGGCTCATCCGTCGAGCGCGGCTGGCTCCGGCTCGGCAACGTCGGCCTGTGACGCTCGGGCCACCCCGTCCGGGGCGACCGGCTGGGCGTGGCAGAGCACCGTGTGGGCATCACGGTCCATCTCCAGGGAGTAGCTGGCGCGTCGCGCGGGCGTCTCGAAGCCGCAGGCGTCACAACGCCCGAACATGAACGCGCCCCGTTCGAGGGTGGTCCAGGTGGTGCCTCTGACGGGCTCCGGCTCGCGCGTCGCGTCAGCGGCCATGGCTCCATGATGCCCGCCCGGACCGGCCGTTGGGCAACCGCCGAACCTTTGGCGCCTTCGTCCCCACCAGCGGTTGTGGGGATCTACCCTTTCCCCATGAGCGACGACGCAACCAACGATCTGGTCGACGGCGCCCTCGCCGACGAGATCGAGCTCGTGAGCGATCTCGTCGTCGCGGCGTCCACCAGCCCTCGGCACTTCACACCCGAGGAGGTCGACGCCCTGCTCGGGATCCGGACGGAGCAGCCCGACCCCATCACGGGGGCCGACGCCACCGGCTGACCCGGTCGACACCCATGGACCCGGGCGCCGATCGCGGATGGGTCGCGGACGGGCACATGGACGGCAGGT
Source organism: Intrasporangium sp. DVR (assembly GCF_040365325.1). Classification (NCBI taxonomy): domain Bacteria; kingdom Bacillati; phylum Actinomycetota; class Actinomycetes; order Micrococcales; family Intrasporangiaceae; genus Intrasporangium; species Intrasporangium sp. DVR. The sequence goes on from NZ_BAABZW010000020.1 coordinate 3,916, forward strand.
GACCCATCGGACAACGCCAGTTTGCGCGAGGGTGACCAGTTGGCCGTAGCATCGTCCCGGAACAGCCGTCGACCGACCGGAGCACTCCGTGGGTTTTCGCCTCACGCCCCAGGACACGAGTTTCTTTTCCCTCTTCGCCACCTCCGCCGGATTGCTCGTCGAAGCCACCCGTGAGCTGACCAGGTTCCTCGAGGTGGACTCCTCCCAGTGGGGGCAGGTCGCCGAGCGCATGCGGGCACTCGAGCACGAGGCTGACGAGGCAACGCACGCGGTGATCAAGAAGGTCAACAGCTCCTTCATCACGCCGTTCGACCGCGAGGACATCCACGCTCTCGCCGCCAACCTCGATGACTGCATGGACCACATCGAGGAGACGGCCGACCTCATCGTGCTCTACGGCATCGACGAGCTGCCCTTCGCGATTGCGGAACAGTTCCAGATCCTGTCGCGCATGGCGGAGCTGACCGCGGAGGTCATGCCACGGCTGCGCGGACTCAAGGACCTGCCGAGCTACTGGATCGAGATCAACCGTCTCGAGAACCAAGCGGACAAGCTCTACCGCAAGATGCTCGCGGAGCTGTTCAACCACTCGAATCCTGATGCCGTTCACATCATCAAGATGAAGGGCATCATCGACGGGTTCGAGGAGGCCGCTGACTCCTTCGAGAAGGTCGCCCACACCATCGAGGGGATCGCGGTCAAGGAGTCCTGATGCAGCCGGAGCTCCTTGCGGTCATCGCCGTCATCGCCATCGCGCTGGCGTTCGACTACACCAATGGCTTCCACGACGCCGCCAACGCCATTGCGACCTCGGTGTCCACGCGAGCGCTCACACCGCGGGTCGCGCTCGTCATGGCAGCGGTGATGAACCTGCTCGGAGCCTTCTTCGGCACCAAGGTGGCCAAGACGATCGGCTCGGGGATCATCGAGAACCCAACGGGGCCCAACGGTCTCTGGCTCATCGGGTCAGCCGTGCTTGGTGCCATCGGCTGGAACCTCATCACCTGGTGGTTCGGGTTGCCCTCGTCGTCATCGCACGCGCTCATCGGCGGCCTCGGCGGCGCCGCGATCGCGGCTGGCGTGGCGGTTCAGTGGCACAGCGTGCTGACCAAGGTGGTCATCCCGATGGTCCTCTCGCCGTTGGCCGGCATCGTCGTCGGCTACCTCGTCATGACGGCGATCCTGTGGGCCTTCCGGGGCGCGAACCCCTCCCGGGTCTCCCGTGGTTTCCGGTGGGCCCAGACCGCGTCCGCAGCAGCGATGGCGTTCGGCCATGGGCTTCAGGACGCAGCCAAGACCGCAGGTGTCATCGTGCTCACGCTCAACATCACGCAGTACCACACCGGAGACGGCATTCCTTGGTGGGTCCTGCTCCTCTCCGCGACATTCATCGCCCTCGGCACCTACTCCGGAGGGTGGCGCATCATGCGCACCCTGGGGCGGCGCATCATTCACATGACGCCCCCTCAGGGCTTTGCGGCGGAGACGACGGCGGCATCGATTCTCTACGTCGCCGGCCTGGGCTTCGGTGCGCCGATCTCGACGACGCACACGATCACCTCCGCGATCATGGGCGTCGGGTCGACCAAGCGCTTCACCGCCGTGCGGTGGGGCGTGGCCGGCAACATCGTTGGCGCCTGGGTTCTCACCTTCCCGGGCGCCGGGCTCGTCGCCGTGATCATGTACGGCATCAGCACGGTCTTCCACTGAGCCGTGCCGGGCGGGCCGACGCCCGCGCGACACGCCGCGGAGGTGCCGGGCTCGGTCAGCCGAAGCGCCCGGAGATGTAGTCCTCGGTCTGCTTCTGCGTCGGGTTGTTGAACATCTTGGTCGTGTCGCCGATCTCGACGAGCCGGCCCGGCTCGCCCGTCGCGCGCAGGTTGAAGAACGCGGTCCGGTCGGAGACCCGAGCAGCCTGCTGCATGTTGTGGGTGACGATGACGATCGTGTACTCCGTCTTGAGCTCGTTGATCAGATCCTCGATCGCCAGCGTCGAGATCGGGTCGAGCGCCGAGCACGGCTCATCCATGAGGAGCACCTGGGGCTGGACGGCGATGGCGCGAGCGATGCAGAGGCGCTGCTGCTGTCCGCCTGAGAGGCCGGCACCGGGCTTGGCGAGGCGGTCCTTGACCTCGTTCCAGAGGTTGGCGCCCTTGAGGGACTCCTCGACGATGCCGTCGAGGGTGGACTTGCTCCGCACGCCGTTGAGGCGCAGTCCCGCGGCGACGTTGTCGTAGACCGACATGGTGGGGAACGGGTTGGGCCGCTGGAAGACCATGCCGACCGTCCGGCGCACCCTGACGGGGTCCATGGACGGGGCGTAGAGGTCCTGGTCGTCGAGCATGACCTTGCCCTCCACCCGGGCGCCGGGGATGACCTCGTGCATCCGGTTGAGGGTGCGCAGGAAGGTCGACTTCCCGCAGCCGGACGGGCCGATGAAGGCCGTGACCGACCGCGGCTCGACCGTCATCGTCACGCCCTCCACGGCCTTGAAGTCCCCGTAGTAGGCGTCGAGGTCGGTGATGTCGATTCGCTTTGCCATCGCAGTGCTTCGCTTTCTTACTTCTTGACGGAGCCGAAGTGGGCGACGACTCGGCCGAGGACGTTGAGCAGGAGGACGAGGATGATGAGCGTCAGCGCGGCGCCCCACATGCGCTCTGCGGCAGTGGCGAGCGCGAAGTCACCTCGGTCCTGGTTGATCATGGTCGGCAGCGTCGCCATGTTGCCGCTGAACAGGTCGCGCTGGAAGTTCTTGGTGTAGGGCCCGAGGATCAGCAGCGGGGCGGTCTCACCCATGACTCGGGCGAGGCCGAGCAGGATTCCGGTGACGATGCCCGAGAACGCCGTCCGCAGCACGATCCGGACGACGGTGACCCACTTCGGGACGCCGAGCGCGTAGGAGGCCTCGCGCAGCTCGTTGGGGACGAGCTTGAGCATCTCCTCCGTCGACCTGACGATCGTCGGGATCATGAGCAGGACGAGGGCGAGCGAGACCGCGAAGCCGTTCCGGTCGAGGCCGAAGGTGGTGACCCACACGGCGTAGATGAACAGGGCCGCAACGATCGACGGGACGCCCGAGAGGATGTCGACCATGAAGCTGATCGCCTTGGCCAACCGCCCCCGGCCGTACTCGACGAGGTAGACGGCAGTGAGGATGCCGATGGGGATCGAGATCGCGGCGGTCATGCCGGCCTGGAGCAGGGTGCCCTCGATCGCGTGACGCGCGCCGCCTCCGAAGTCGTCGGAGTTGATGTTGCGCTGGTTGCCGGTCCACCAGACGCTCGTCGTGAGCATGTGGGCGCCCCGGGAGACCACGGTCCAGAGGATCCAGACCAGCGGGATCACGGCGACGCCGAAGGCGGTCCACATGATGATGCGGGCGAGGAGGTCCTTGACGGTGCGCGCCCGGTGGGGGTTGTCCATCTCGTGGACGGCGTCCTCAACGGGGGGGCCGCTCGGTGGGGTCGCGAGACCGCCGGAAACCCCGTCCTCGGGCACCCCGTCCTCGGGCACGCGGTCCTTGGCCGTCGTGAGGCTCATTCGGTGAACGCCTTCCTGCGCTCGATGACGATTCGGGCGATGCTGTTGACGATGAACGTGAGGACGAAGAGGACGAGGCCCGCGGCGATGTAGGCGCCGGTCTTGCTCGGGTTGCTGAACTCTGCGGCGTTGTTCGCGATCTTGGAGGCGAAGGTCTCACCGCCGTTGAAGAGCGACCAGGTCCAGTCCACCCCGGGCGCGAGCGCGGACACGAGGAACGTGACGGCGATCGTCTCGCCGAGCGCACGTCCGAGCGCCAGCATCGCAGCGGAGATGACCCCCGGCTTGCCGAAGGGCAGGACGGCGGTGCGGATCATCTCCCACTGGGTCGCGCCGAGGGCGAGGGCGCCCTCCTTGTGTGCGATCGGCGTCTGGTCGAAGACCTCGCGGGAGAGAGCGGTGACGATCGGCAGGATCATGATGGCCAGCACGACGCCGATGAAGAAGATGGTGCCACCGGAGATGCCGGTCGGGGCGAACAGGGGGAACCAGCCGAGGCGGTCCTGGAGGAACTGTTCCAGGGGCCGGACGAAGGCCCGGAAGGTGATCAGCCCCCAGAGCCCGTAGACGATGGAGGGGACTGCGGCGAGGAGGTCGACGAGCGAGGCCGCCGGCTTGCGCATCCACGGGGGCGCGTACTGCGTGAGGAAGAGCGCGACCGCCACGCCCACAGGCACGGCGAGCGCCATGGCGATCGTCGACGCCACCACGGTGGTCCAGAGGAACTCGACGATGCCGAAGGCGGGCTGCTTGCCCCCGGGAGCCCACACGCGACTCGTGAAGAAGTTCTCTGAGTTGTTGCTGAGGGCGGGGATGGCCTGGGCGATGAGGAAGATCCCGATCAGCGAGACCATCGCGATGACGATGACGCCGGAGACGGTCGCGGCGCCTCCGAACAGGCGATCGCCGATGCGGCCGGTCGACGCACGGTCGCCGGTGAGCGGCTTGCGCCCATCGGGCCCGGGGAGCTCGTCGACCGCGGAGACGCCGGTCACTGTGGGCACGTCAGACCTCTTCGTTTGGGGGCGGACATGGCGGATGGGGCGGGGCCGAGCTGACTCGGCACCCGCCCCATTGCGTCACGATCAGGAGATTGCGTCAATCGCTGCTTCGACCTTGGAAGCAACCTCGGTCGGCAGCGGCGCGTAGCCCTGCGACGTCAGGCCGCTCTGGACCTCCTCGGAGGCGAAGGTCTTGAGGAAGGACTTGACCTTCTTGCCCGTCTCGGCGTCGGCGTACTTGGAGCAGACGATCTCGTAGGTCACGAGGACGATGGGGTAGGCCCCCTCCTCCTTGGTGGCGTAGTCGATCTTGAGCGCCAGGTCGTTGCCCGTGCCGGCCTGCGCGGCCGTGGCGACGGTCTTGCCCGCCGACTCGGCGGTCAGCTCGACCGGCCCGGCGCCGCTGTCGATGGCGGCCATCGCGAGCTGGTTCTGCTGCGCGTAGCTCCACTCGACGTAGGTGATGGCGCCGTCCTGGCCCTGCGTGGCCGTCGCGACACCGGCGGACTTCTCCTTGCCCTCGCCCTTGCCGGTCCAGCTCTTGCCGGTCTCGTGCGGCCAGGCCTCCGGAGCGGCAGCCTTGAGGTACTTGGTGAAGTTCTCGGTCGTGCCCGACTCGTCGGAGCGGAAGTAGACCTTGATGGGGGTCGCCGGGAGCTTGGCGTCCTTGTTGAGCTCGGCGATGGCCGGGTCGTCCCACGACGTGATCTTGCCGTCGAAGATCTTGGCGGCGACGTCGGCGTTGAGGACGAGCTTGTCGACGCCCTCGACGTTGTAGGCGATCGCCACGGGGCCGGTGACCATCGGGAGGTTCCAGGCGTCCGAGCCGCAGGCGTTCTTCGCCTCCTCGGTCTCGATGATGCCGTCCTTCTCCTCGGTCTTGAGCGCCGAGTCGGAACCGGCGAAGTCGACCTGCTTGGCGATGAACTGCTTGATGCCAGCGCCCGAGCCGGACGGCTGGTAGTCGATCGTGGCGTCGGCGCAGGCGGTCTGGTAGGCCGAGATGGCCTCGTCGATGGCGTTCTTCTGGGCCGAGGAGCCCTCGGCCTTGAGGTCGCCCTCGAAGCAGTCGGCGTTGGCGTTGCCGGCGGCGGTGCCGCCACCGGCGGTGTTTGCGGCCGGGGCCGGGTTCTCGGACGCACAGGCCGAGAGCGCAAGAACGCCGGTGAGGGCGATGGCGCCGATGGCGCTGACACGCGAAACAGACACGGGATGATCCCTCTCGATGGGTGACTCTTCAGTGTTCGGGTGACTGGCCCAGCACTGCTGACCTGTCATCCGATGTGAACCTAGGAGCGTCGGATGACAGACTCCCCCCTTCCGGTGAACCGCAGGTGAACTGCCGTCGACGATCTGGTGCGGACGCCGATGACGCCATGCGGGTGCCGGCTGCCGGGGACACGATGGGAGATTGAGGTCAGGTGTCGATGCGTTCGACGGCGATGACCCGGGCGTCCGGCCCCGCGCCGGTCAGGTGGGCGACGAGGACCTCTCCCTTGCGCATCGACGACTTCTTGGCCGCGGCCAGGAGCTCCGTGCCGCTCGCCTCACAGGGGCCTGAGTCGGCCCGCCTCATCAGCACGTCCAGCAGGCTCGGCAGGACGGGCCCGTGACTGCAGACGACGACCGGCCGGGCGCGCTCGAGCACCGTGTCGAGCTGCTTCAGCGCCCGCTGCGGGGCTTCGGCGAAGCCCTCCTCGGACAGCGCGTCCCTGACCTTGACCGGGACACCGAGCCGAACGGCATACGGCTCGACGGTCTGCACGCACCTGGCGGACGACGATGACACGACGCGCGAGACGCCGTAGGCGGCGAGGACGCGGGCCACGTCCTCCGACTGTTCCCGCCCGACGGCGTCGAGGGGGCGATCCCTGTCGTCGCCGCGCCACGTGCTCCGGGGGCGCGACTTCGCGTGCCGCACGAGCACGAGCGGCCACGTCCTTAGTCGGCCCTCGCGGTCGGCGCGGACCACGGCGAGGAGCTGCTCGCGGTCACGGCCGTAGTCGAGCAGCTCGTGGGCGGTGCGGACGTCGACCCAGCGGACCTCGTCGATCTCGTGCTCGAGGGCCCCTGAGCCGCCGGTGACCTTGGCGGCCCAGTAGTGGACCTCCTTCGTCGCCGGCGCGCCGGTCGGGTCGAGCACCGTGTAGACGGCGGTGGGCAGCGGGAGGCCGAGGCGAACGTGCAGGCCGGTCTCCTCCTCGGTCTCGCGGGCGGCGGCGACACAGGCCTGCTCGCCGGGGTCGAGCTTGCCCTTCGGCCAGGACCAGTCGTCGTACTTGGGTCGGTGGACGAGGGCGACCTCGAGCGACCCATGGCGACGACGCCACGGGAGGGTTCCGGCGGCCGGGATGAGGGAAGGCACGTCAGGTCGGCGGGGTCAGCTGGCCGACCTGGGCGGTGGCGCGGCGCGTCCCGGGCCGGGCGAGGCCGTCGACGAGGTCCCGACGGAGCAGCCCGCTCATCGGCGTCGCGCCTTCCTCCGACGCTTGTCATGGCGTTCGATGAGGGCCGCGTGCACCTCGGTCAGCGGCTCGCCGGCGTCATCGACGTGGTGGCGCACCCACCGGCCGTCGGCGCCGAGGTCCCACCGGGAGGTCTTCTCGTCGAAGGCGAGGTCGAAGAGGGCGCCGAGCTCGGCCAGGTGGCCCGGGTCCGTGATCCGCACGAGGGCCTCCACGCGTCGGTCGAGGTTGCGGTGCATGAGGTCGGCGCTGCCGATGTAGACCTGTGGGTCCCCTCCGTGGTCGAACCAGAACACCCTCGAGTGCTCGAGGAAGCGGCCGAGCACCGACCGCACGCGGATGGGGTCGGAGAGTCCCTCGACGCCCGGCCGGATGGCGCAGATGCCGCGCACCCAGATGTCGACGTTCACGCCGGCCATGCTGGCGCGGTAGAGCGCGTCGATGATGGCCTCGTCGACGATGGAGTTGGTCTTGATCGCGATGCGTCCGGGCGGGTCTTCGTCGCTGCGCTGCTGCTGCAGCTCGATCTCCTGCTCGATGTGCTCGATGAGGCCGGTCCGCACCGACCGGGGGGCGACGAGCAGTCGCTTGAACCGGCTGCGCGGCGCGAAGCCGGAGAGTTGGTTGAACAGCCGGGAGAGGTCGTCGCCGACCTGCGGGTCACAGGTGAAGAGGCCGTAGTCCTCGTACGTGCGGGCGGTCTTCGGGTTGTAGTTGCCGGTCCCGATGTGGCAGTAGCGGACCAGGCCTTCCGCCTCCTGGCGGACGACGAGGCACAGCTTGGCGTGGGTCTTGAGGCCCACGACGCCGTAGACGACGTGGACGCCGGCCTCCTCCAGCTTGCGGGCCCACGAGATGTTGTTGACCTCGTCGAACCGGGCCTTGATCTCGACGACGGCGAGCACCTGCTTGCCGGCCTCCGCGGCGTCGATGAGGGCATCGACGATCGGCGAGTCACCAGAGGTGCGGTAGAGCGTCTGCTTGATCGCGAGGACGTTCGGGTCGACGGCGGCCTGCTCGATGAAGGCCTGGACCGAGGTCGAGAAGGAGTTGTAGGGGTGCTGGACGAGGACGTCCTTGGTCCGGACGGCCGCGAGGAGGTCCGTCGGCTTGGCGCTCTCGGTGGGTGCGAAGTCGGGGTGCGTCCGCGGGAAGAACTTGGGGTACTCGAGGTCCGAGCGGTCGACGTCCGTCACCGTCCAGAGACCAGTGAGGTCGAGGGGCGTGGGCAGCCGGTAGATCTCACGCTCACTGATCTGCAGCTCTCGGCTCAGCATGTCGAGCAGCTTGGGATCCATGTCGTCCTCGACCTCGAGCCGGATCGGGGGTCCGAAGCGCCGTCGGGTGAGCTCCTTCTCGAGGGCGGTGAGGAGGTTCTCCGCGTCATCCTCCTCGACCTCGAGGTCCTCGTTGCGCGTGACGCGGAACGAGAAGTGCTCCTGGACGTCCATCCCGGGGAAGAGCTGGTCGAGGTGTGAGGAGATGACCTCCTCGAGCGGCACGAAACGCTTGACCGGCGCGCCGTCGTGCTCGGTGCGGTCCTCGATCCGGATGAACCGGGGCAGGTTCGGTGGGACCTTGAGGCGCGCGAAGTGCTCGTTGCCCGTCTTCGGGTTCTGGAGCAGGACGGCGAGGTTGAGCGACAGCCCCGAGATGTAGGGGAAGGGGTGGGCGGGGTCGACCGCCAGGGGAGTGAGCACGGGGAAGACGCGGTCGGCGAAGAAGTGGTGCAGGGGCTCCCGCTCGGCCTCGTCGATGTCGTCCCAGCGCACGATGGTGATGCCCTCGGCCGCGAGCGCCGGTCGGACCTCGTGCTGGAAGAGCGCCGCGTGCTGGCCCATCAGCTCGTGCGCGAGCCGGGCGATCCGGTCGATGAGGTCCCGGGGCTCGAGCCCGGCGGCGGTGCGGACGGCGAGGCCGGTGGCGATGCGCCGCTTGAGACCGGCCACGCGCACCATGAAGTACTCGTCGAGGTTGCTGGAGAAGATGGCGAGGAAGCGAGCCCGCTCGAGGAGCGGCACGCCGGCGTCGGCGGCGAGCTGGAGGACGCGCTCGTTGAACTGCAGCCAGGACAGCTCACGCTCGAGGTAGCGGTCGGTGGGCAGGTCCTCGGCGTGCCGCTGGGGGCGAGTCCCCGGGCCGCTCCCCACGAACCGGCCGTTGGGGGCTCGCGTCGGCAGCCGCGGGCTCGGCACGGTGCTCGTGAACGAGCTGACCTCGGGCGTCGTGGCCTCGGCGTCGCGGGGCTGGTCCTGACCGTCCAGGTCGGTTCGTTCGAGACTGCCGGTGCTCATGTCCCCCATCGTGGCATCGTTTGGCGACGCGGGGGTGAACAGGATCACTGAGCCGTATGCCGCTGGGCTCGCTCCCGCGACGCCGTGCCGTCCCGGCGCGGTGCCTTCCGGTCAGGTGGAGGCCCGGGAGTACTGCCGGTGGACCTCTCGGTCCGTGAAGCCGAGGGCGGCATAGGTGTGGACGGCGGCGGCGTTGTCCTCGTCGACGTAGAGGACGACGTCGCGAAGCCCTCGGGCCCTGAGGTGGTCGAGGCCGAGGATGGTGACGGCCCTGCCGAGGCCCTCGCCCTGCCGGCCGGGGCTGACCCCGACGACGTAGACCTCGCCCGTGGGTCCGTCCGGCGGGTCGACCTTGGTCCAGTGGAAGGCGGCGATGGTGTCGGGGTCGTCCGCCTCGACGATGAGGATGAGGCCCTCGGGATTCCACCAGGGCTGGGCCATCCGCTGCTCGAGGTCCCGCCGCGTGAGCGAACCCTGCTCCGGGTGGGCGGCGAACGCGGCCGCGTTGACCTCGACCCAGGCGTCCTCGTCACGACCGGTCTCGAAGTGCCGCACGGCGTAGCGGTCCGGCACGGTGGCCGGCGGCCAGGGCGGGCCGTCGACGAGGGAGCGACCCATGACGTGGAGCGCCCGGACCGGGTGCAGCCGCCGGGCCCGGGCGAACGCAGCGGCCGCGGCAGCCGCCCGGCCGGTGGCGTGGCTCCACACCCGAGCGGCGCCCGGGAGCCCGGTCAGCAGCGCCGTCCCCACCCCCTGGTGCCGCGCCTCCGGTGACACGACGAGCTCGGCGGACGCGGGCTCGTCGCCCGAGGCGGAGCGGGCCTGGGCGTAGCCCACGAGAGCCGACCCAGCGGCATACGACAACAGGTGGGTGACGTCGGTGTCGCGCGACTCGACGGACAGCCGGAACTGCTCCGACAACGGGGCCGACCCGTCCTCGGTCTCCGCGCGGGCGGCGAGCTCGAGCACCGCCCGCGACTCGGCCGGGGTCAACGGCTGCCCGTGGTCCCGGATCTCGAGCCTCACGCGCTCGTGGCCTTGTCGGGCACGAGGCGGTAGCCGACGTTGCGCACGGTGCCGATGAGGGTCTCGTGGTCGGGCCCGAGCTTGGCGCGGAGCCGTCGGACGTGCACGTCGACCGTCCTGGTGCCCCCGTAGTAGTCGTAGCCCCACACCTCCTGGAGGAGCTGGGCGCGGGTGAAGACCCGACCGGGGTGCTGCGCGAGGTACTTGAGCAGCTCGAACTCCTTGTAGGTCAGGTCGAGCGGCTGACCCCGGAACCGGGCGGAGTAGCTCGCCTCGTCGATGACGAGGTCCCCCGACGTGATCGGCATGTCGAGCTCGCCCTCCTCGGACTGCCCCCGCGTCATCGCGAGCCGCAGCCGGGCGTCGACCTCAGCCGGCCCCGCCGTGTCGAGGAGGACGTCGTCGAGCCCCCACTCGGCCGTGAGACCAGCAAGGCCGCCCTCGGTGAGGACGGCCAGCAGCGGAGTCGTGATTCCTGTCGTGCGCAGCACCCGGCACAGGGAGCGGGCGTTCGCGAGCTCTCGACGGGCATCGACGATGACGACGTCGCAGTCGGGCGCGTCCACCAGCGCCGTGGCCTCGGCGGGCAGGACCCGGACCGAGTGGACGAGCAGCCCCAGGGCGGGCAGCACCTCTGCGCTCGGGGCGAGCGCGTTCGTGAGGAGCAGCAGTCGGGCCATCCCCTGCAGGATAGGCGACACTGGACCTGCGCCAGAGGTGCTGGATGCACGGTGAGACGGGAGTGTCATGGGCGAGGTGGGCTCGGCTGAGCACACAGTGGATCAGACGGTGGAGCCGCACGTGGAGCCGCACGTGGAGCGGACCGTGACGGTGCGCTACTGGGCGGCGGCACGCGAGGGGGCCGGGGTCGACAGCGAGCAGCTCCCGCTCGAGCGGGGCGCCACGGTCTCGGACGTCGTCGTCGCAGCCGTCGCGGCACACCCCGCGCTGGCACGGGTCGCCGACGTGGCGACCTTCCTCGTCGACGGTCGCGCCGCTCGGCGCGACACGGCGGTCGCCGAGGGGGCCACCGTCGAGGTGCTCCCACCCTTCGCCGGTGGGTGAGGCAGAATGACGACCGTGCCCGACGCTGCCGACGCCTCCAAGGCATCCGAGGCATCCGGGGCATCCGGGGCATCCGAGGCATCCGAGGCATCCGGGGCCTCAGAGCCCTCGGAGACCTCGGGGACCTCAGAGACCTCGGGGACCGCTGACTCGAGCGAGGACCCCACGCCCCGGCCGCTCCGCCTCCCGCTCACTCCATTCGGTGCCGACCGGGTCCGTCCGGTCACGATCGGCACCGTGGTCGTCGCGGCCCTCCTCCTGGGCCTCTCCTCGACCGCGGGCTTCGGGCCCCTGCTCACGGTCACGCTCGTGCTCGCTCTCCTGTTCGCCTGGTCCTGGCCGGTCCTCGGTGGCTCGTTCACCCCGGTGACCACGACGCTCGTGCTCCTCGCGGCCGCCCCCGGCATCGTGCTGACGGCCTTCCACGACGACCTCCGGTGGACCGCCGCCGCCGTCGCGTTCGGCATCGTGCTGGCCTTCATGGCACAGCTCGCGCGCCGGACGGGACGCGAGGGTCTGGTCCTCACCCTGCTCGCGTCCTTCGGGGGCCTGCTGCCGATGGCCTCGGCCACGCTCGCGGTGACGGCCGGCGACGAGTCGCGCGGCCGGGCCTACCTCGTCGTCACCATGGCGGCCGCAGCCGCCGCGGTGGTGGCTGACCTCCTCGTCGGATCCCGGCGCTTCGGGCCCCTCCTCGGCCTCGTCGCGCTGGCCGCGGCGATCGTCGGGGGAGTGGTCGCAGCCCTGGTGCTCGACGAGTTCGGCGCCTGGGCGGCGGTGGGGGTGGCAGCGGCCGCGGGGTCGCTGTCGTGGAGCTTCCGTCGGGTGCTGGCCCTGCAGCCCGCGATGCTCGGACTCCGGGGCCAGGTTGCTGCCGGCGTCGGGTCCGTGCTGATCCTCGGGGTCGTCGTCCGCCTCTTCCTCCTCGTCTCCTGACCCGTCGCAAGACCACCCCACCGATCGAAAGAGCACTTCGCGACACGCGATCGAAAGAGCACTTCGCGACACGTGCCGCGGGGGGACCCCGCGGCGACCGTGTCGCGAAGTGCTCTTTCGATCAGTGCGAGGTGCTCTTTCTCGATGGGGCGCGGTCAGTAGACGAGGGCCTGCGCGCCCGGAGCGAGGGTCTCCTCCACGAACGCCGCGGCGCCACGGATCGTCACCCCCGGCACCAGGTCGTCCTCCTCAAGGTCTCGTCGAGCCGCGCACTGGGTGCAGACGGTGAGCCGGCCACCCGCGATCACGGCGTCGCGCAGGGAAGCGAGCGGAGCGGCATACGGCAGCTCGAACTCCTCGGCCCGTCCGGGAACGGCCAGCCAGGACGCCTCACCCGTCAGCCACAGACTGACGGCCACGCCGCTGGCGACTGCGGTCGCCGCCACGGTGAAGGCTTGCGAGAGCCGCTCGGGCGCCTCGACTCCTGAGGTCAGCTTGACGACGAGCGATCGGTCGGGAGGGTTCATGCGCTCAAGATACGATCACGAGCATGTTCCACCTCGACCAGGACATCCCGGAGCCGCTGCGACCGCTCGCCTGGCTCATCGGCCGGTGGGAGGGAGCGGGCGTGCTCGGCTACCCGACGATCGAGTCGGCCCACTTCGGGCAGGAGATCGAGGTGACGCACGACGGGCGGGGCTTCCTCAAGTGGGACAGCCGGGCCTGGATCCTCGACTCCGCGACCGGGGAGAGGGTGCGGCCGGCCGCCGTCGAGTCGGGTTTCTGGCGGCCGCAGCCCGACGGCGAGGTCGAGCTGCTCCTCGCCCACCCGACCGGCATCCTCGAGCTCTACTACGGCACCATGGAGCCGGCCCGCATCCAGCTCAAGACCGACGGCGTGCTCCGGTCCCCGGGGGCGAAGGAGTACAACGCCGCGACGCGGATGTACGGGCTCGTCGAGTCCAAGCTGATGTGGGCGATGGACATGGCGGCAGTGGGACAGAAGCTCCAGAGCCACCTCTCCGCCACGCTGACCCGGGTCGGCTGACGGGATGACCACGGACGCGACGGGTGTTGCACCGAGGTGACCGACATGACTGAGGCCCCAGCCGTCTTCCGCAGCCCCCTCCTCGGCCGGCGCGGTGCCGTCGCCGGAGAGGGCGTGGCGGCCGGCGTCGCGATCCACTACGGCGACCCGATGCGTGAGCAGCGGGTCCTCGAGGAGGGCCTCGCCGTCGTCGACCTCTCGCACCGCTCGGTGCTCACGGTGAGCGGGCCCGACCGGCTCTCGTGGCTGCACTCCCTGACGACCCAGCACCTGCTCGACCTGGGGCCGCGGCAGTCCCGTGAGGCGCTCATCCTCAGCCCCAAGGGGCACGTCGAGCACTCCCTCCACCTCGTCGACGACGGCGAGACCACGTGGGTCACCACCGAGCCGGGCGCCGGGGAGGCCCTGCGCACCTGGCTGGACCGGATGCGCTTCATGCTGCGCGTCGAGGTCGCCGACGTGACGTCGGACTGGGCAGTGCTCGGCGAGCCGCACAGCGCCGAGTCCGCCGAGGGCGAGCCGCTCGCCTGGCGCGACCCCTGGCCGGACCTCGTGGGGGACACCACGGCCTACGGTCCGGTCGACGACCACCCGGGGAGCAGCTGGTCCTGGCGCGAGGTCATCGTCCCGCGCCCGGGACTCGAGGAAGCCGTCGGCGACCGGCCCCCCGCCGGGCTGTGGGCCGCCGAGGCCCTCCGGATCGCGGCCTGGCGTCCTGGGCTCGGCGCCGAGACCGACCATCGCACCATCGTGCACGAGGTGGACTGGCTGCGGACGGCCGTTCACCTGCACAAGGGCTGCTACCGCGGCCAGGAGACCGTCGCTCGGGTGCACAACCTGGGCCGGCCCCCGCGGCGACTCGTCTTCCTCCACGTCGACGGCTCCGGGCACGTCCTGCCCCCGCCGGGCACCGAGGTCAGGTCGGGCGAGCGCGTCGTCGGCCACGTGACGTCCATCGGCCGGCACCACACGGACGGCCCGATCGCGCTGGCGCTCATCAAGCGGAGCACCGACCCGGAGACGGTCCTGCTCGTCGACGGGCTCAGCGCGGCCCAGACCGTCATCGTCGCGCCCTGAGTGCTGCGTGAGCCCACCGGCTGGTGGGCCCCCCTGGGGTCGATGACCTGAGCTCAAACCGGGGCAGGGAGCGTCAGCACCCCCGGATCGGGTCGGCCGGGCCGCTGGCAGGATGGCGCCATGACGACCGTCCCCACGCGCAGCGCCGCGCGCACCCTGATCACCGTGGCTCCCACCGGGGCCGAGACCGCCAAGGCCGACGTCCCCGCACTCCCCACCACCCCCGAGGAGCTCGTCGAGACCGCGGTCTCGTGCGAGGCAGCAGGCGCCGCGTTGATCCACATCCACGTCCGTGACGCCGACCACCAGCCGACCCTGGACCCCGGTCTCCTCCGGGAGGCGGTCGTCGCCGTCCGCGAGGCCACCGACCTCGTCGTCCAGCTCTCGACCGGCGGCGCCGTCACCGACCCGTTGGACCGGCGTCTCACCGTCCTCGACGCGGACCCTGACTCGTGCTCGCTGACCTGCGGCACGACGAACTTCGGCGACGGCGTCTTCCTCAACCCCTGGGGCTTCATGGTCGACCTCTACCGGCTGGCGCAGGAGCGGCAGGTCGTGCCGGAGTTCGAGCTCTTCGAGCTGGGTCACGTCCACGCCCTGCGGCGGCTCATCGATCAGTGCGGACTGCCCTATGGCGGCAGGGTCCACGTCGACTTCGTCATGGGCGTCCCCGGCTCGATGCCGGGCACACCGCAGACCCTGAGCGCGGCGCTCGCCTTGCTGCCCGCCGAGGTGACGTCGTGGTCGGCGACGGGGATCGGCCGCGCGCACCTGCCGATCGCCGCCGCGGCCCTCTCCGCCGGCGGGCACCTGAGGGTCGGCATGGAGGACAACCTCATCTTCGCCAAGGGCCAGCCGGTCACCCACAACCGCGAGCTCGTCGCCCGTGCTGCCGAGCTCGCCACGCTGATGCAGCGTCCCCCGATGTCGACGAGCGAAGCGCGCGAGCTGCTCGCCATCAAGGACCGCCGCACCCGCTGACCGCGCGCAGTCAGCGGCAGTGACCCGCCCCACGGAAAAGGGCGAACCGGGCGTATCCATTGTGAAACCGACCTACCGTGTGGAGGAGCACGAGCCACGGGGCACTGGACAGAGGGGGAGCCATGCCACGTCACCCGGCCCGCAAGACAGGTGGCCTCGCTGACGTTGGGGGCTGGCGTGTCTCGCTCCGTGCGGTGGTCGTCCTGGTTCTCCTGCTCCTGGTCGGGGTGTCGCCCTCGGCGTCGGCGAGCGTTCCGGCGGCAGTCTCCCCGCATCCCATCGATCCCGAGCGCTACGTCGTCGGCGGCTGTGCCGTGGCGTTCGACGCGTACGGTTCCCCGCGGCTGAAGCCGAGCCTGTCCCAGCCGTGCATCGGTGCCAGGTCGGTCACTGTCACGCCCATGGGCGACGTCAATGTGCTGCTCACGGACACCTCGCGGCTGCCAGTCATCCGGCTCTTCGTCAGCGTCAGCACGCCGCTGGCCTGGCGAGGGATCGCGGCCGGCGCCTCGAACGGCAACGACACCGTCGCGGTCCGCCTCTACGACGACCTGCTGGGCAGACGCCTCGACCTTCGGCGGTCCGACGACCGCCGCAGACTCGCCTCCGCAGGTGGCCAGATCACTGTCGGCTGGACCAAGGCGGCACCCGTCGGAAGTGACGGCCAGGTCGTGGCGGCCGACCCGGGCATCAACGCCCTCGGTGCCTACCACGACCTGGCCACGACCGACGCGGAGACGGTCCAAGGGGGGTGTGTGGTGCGGTTCGAGACGGGCATGCCGCGCATCCACGCCAACGCAGCACACATCTGCGTCGGGGTTCGTTCGGTCGAGATCACCTCCATGGGGAAGCTGGCGGTGAACCTCACGCCCGAGCAGCGCGGGAGCGTCGTCAATGCGCAGGCAGATCCCGACGACACCCTGACCTCCCGAGGCATCATCATGGGCACGGCCGGAGGGCTCGCAGCCTTCCACTACCAGTTCTACGACAGCAGGCTGAACCGCCCGCTCAACCTCAACTCGGCCACGGACCGCGCGCGCCTCGCGGGGCCCACGTCCAACGTGTGGCTCACGTGGACCAAGACGGCAGGGCGTCCGGGTGCCATCAACGCGAGCCAGGACCCCGGGCCGGACACGTACGGACCGTACATGAACGCCTCCAGCGAGCCGGGAAGCGTGATCCAGACCGGATGCACCATTCGCTTCGCCCAGGTGGACGGGCAGCCCTACCTGAGTGATACCAGCGCGGTCCGGTGCACCGGGGTCGAATCCGTGTGGGTGACCTCGACAGGAGCCATCGCGGTCGCCACGTCGGCGGAGGCGTCCGCGCCAGTGATCTCGACGACGACGGTCTCGAGCCGCACCGTCACCGACTACGGCGTCCGGGCCGGCCTCTCCGGTGGCTCGTCGACCAGCGCCTACGCTCTCTACAGCCTCCGCCTCGGACGGGTGCTCGACCTGCGCAAGCAGGCGGACAGAGCCGTCCTCCAGAGATCCGGCTCATGGCTGTCCGTGGGATGGAGCAGACCCCGGATGTGAGCGCGCTCGCAGGTGCGGAGGAGGTTGTGTCCACCCTCACGCTGTCCAGAGTTTGCATTTTGCTTGCTCTAGTTAGCACAATGGGGGTGTGAGCAAGCTTCCCGACCTCGGTGCGTACTTGCGCGAGCAGCGTGAGAACGCCCAGCTGTCCCTGCGACAGCTCGCCGAGATCGCCGGCATCTCGAACCCCTATCTGTCGCAGATCGAGCGCGGGCTGAAGAAGCCCAGTGCGGAGATCCTGCAGCAGATCGCCAAGGGTCTGCAGGTGTCGGCCGAGTCGCTCTACGTCCGCGCCGGAATCCTCGACGAGCGGGTCCTCTCCCATGGTGACCCGGCCTCCGCGCACGACGTCCTCTCCGCCATCGCCGCCGACCCGGACCTCACGGACCGGCAGCGAGCGGTGCTCGTCGAGATCTACCAGTCGTTCGTCGGCCCGAAGGAGCGCCGGGACAGGACGGCTCCCAAGTCCAGTGGGAAGCGCAAGGCAACCCAGAAGGAGAACTGAGATGGCTCTCAACCAGAAGAAGATCAGCAAGGCCGTCAAGGATGCCCAGAAGCAGGCCGAGGCAGCCATTGCCGACGTTCGCGGCCAGCTCGACAACCGGCTCCCCGAGGTGACGGTCGACCCGACACCGTTCTATGCCGTCGTCGGTGCGGCGAACATCGCCGTTGACACCGTCCGCCACGCCGGAGACCAGCTCGAGGCCGCCGCCAAGCAGGCTCGCACCGTCGACCTGCGCAAGGGTGCCCGGAAGGAGGCGCAGCAGATGCAGAAGGACCTCCGCAAGCGCCTCACCGACCTCCAGGCCCGCACGGCCGAGCTCCAGAAGGTGGCGACTCAGTTCGCCGACCGCTTCGTCAAGGAGGCCACGGAGATCCCGGCCCAGGTCCTCAACCAGGGCCTGGTCCTCGCCAGCAACGCGAAGGACCAGTACGACGCCGCCGCCGCCCGCGGAGAGCAGGTTGTCGCCGACATGCGCACCGAGGGCACCAAGGCCGCAGTCGGCCTGGCCGAGCGGTCCGAGTCGCTGGTGTCCCGCGGCCGCAACGTCGCCAGGACCGCCAGGTCCGAGAGCGAGAAGGTCGCCAAGACGCTGGTCGACACCGTCGCCGACGACGCGGAGCGGGTCGTCTCCCAGGTCGGTTCGTCGGTCGAGGCCGTCGAGCACGCGGCCGAGCCGGTCAAGGTCAAGCGGACGCCTGCTCGCAGCTCGGCCGTCCGCAAGGCTGCCGCCCGCCAGGGCGCTGCGACGCGCAAGGCCGGCCAGGTCGAGAAGACGACGACGCGCAAGGTGGCCGCCCGCAGCGCTGCCGCCAAGCGGTCGACGCCCACCACGGCCGGCTCGACGGCGAAGACGGCGGCCAAGAAGGCGGCCACGACGACGGCCACGACGACGGCCAAGAAGGCCTCGGCGTCGAAGTCGACCGCCACGTCCACCGCCAAGAAGGCCGCGGCGACGAAGTCCACGGCCAAGAAGTCCGGCAGCTGACGACGCCCGACCAGCGGGGCCGCCACCAGACAGGTGGCGGCCCCGCTGTGCTGCTACGGCATACTTCGGGTCGTGCCTGACCACGCTCCCACGCAGTCCGCCCACCACGCCGCCGGCGACGCCCACGAGGCAACCGCGGGCCGCGCCCAGGCCCCCCTCGAGGTCAGCCCCGCCTCGGCCGCGCTGACGAGCTCACCCGTCGTCGCCCACGTCGTGCGAGGCGGCTTCGTCGAGTCGGTGCACCACGGCCTCGCCGTCGTGACCGCCCCCGACGGCAGCGTGGACCTCGAGGTCGGGGACTCGTCCGGTCCCATCTTCCCCCGCTCGTCGTCGAAGCCGATCCAGGCGCTCGCGATGGTCCGCCACGGCCTCGACACCACCGGCGCACTCCTGTCCCTCGCCTGCTCGAGCCATTCGGGTGAGGACTTCCACATCGAGGCGGCCCGGGCGATCCTCGAGCGAGCCGGGCTGTCCGAGGCGGACCTGCAGAACACCCCGGACCACCCGTACGACGAGGTCGCCCGGACGGCCTGGATCGCGGCCGGCCGGCCGAAGCAGTCGATCGTGCAGAACTGCTCCGGCAAGCACGCCTCGATGCTCGCCACCTGCGTCCTCAACGGCTGGGACATCGGGACCTACCGGGACCCGCGCCACCCGCTCCAGGTGGCCATCGCCGAGACGGTCAGCGAGCTCGCCGGCGCGGACCCGGTGGCCGTCGCCGTCGACGGCTGTGGGGCCCCGATCCACGCGATTCCACTCGCCGGGCTGGCCCGCTCGTTCGGTCGCCTCGCGGCTGCCACCGATGGGCCCGAGGCCCGGGTGGCGGGGGCGATCCGCGACTTTCCCGAGTACCTCGGCGGCACGCGCCGGGACGTGACGACGTTGATCCGCCAGGTGCCGGGCCTCATCGCCAAGGACGGGGCGGAAGCCGTCTACGCCGTCGGCCTCCCGGACGGCCGAGGGATCGCGGTGAAGATCGCCGACGGCAGCTCGCGGGCCCGGTCCGTCGTCCTCGCCGCAGTGCTGCGTCGGATCGGGGTCACCGACGACGTGGCGCTCGCGGCCCTCGAGCACCAGCCCGTCCTCGGTCACGGGCAGCCGGTCGGCGCCGTCGTCGCCGTCGACATCTGAGCCCCGCCGATGCGCGCCGTCCTCCAGCGGGTGACCCGGGCCCGGGTCGAGGTCGACGGCGAGGTCGTCGGTGAGATCACCCGCCCCGGCCTGCTCGCCCTCGTCGGTGTCACCCACGACGACGGCCCGGTCCAGGTCGAGCGAATGGCCCGCAAGATCGCCGAGCTGCGCATCCTGCGCGACGAGCAGAGCGTCGCCGAGGCCGGCGCTCCGGTCCTCGTCGTCAGCCAGTTCACGCTCTACGCCGACACCCGCAGGGGCCGGCGCCCGTCGTGGTCCGCCGCCGCTCCTGGGCCCGTCGCGGAGCCCTTGGTCGAGGCGGTCGTCGAGGCGCTCCGCACTCGCGGCGTCGAGGTCTCGACCGGTCGCTTCGGGGCGATGATGGCGGTCTCGCTGACCAACGACGGGCCGGTGACGCTCGTCGTCGACGCCTGACGCGATCGGCCCCGACTCGGGGAGGGCCCCCAACGTCCCCCGATCGTGACCGCTGCGTGGTTCGGCACCGCGGCACGCCGGTTAGGCTTCGAGCATGCAGCTGTTCTACGGCTTCCAGAACGCCGTCCTCCTCGTCATCGGCGTCGTCGCCTTCGCGGCGGAGATCTTCGCGTTCGTGGATGCCCTGCGCCACCCCGAGCGGGCCTACCTCGCGGCGGGCAAGCGGACGCGCACCTTCTGGCTGGTCCTGCTCGGTGTTGCGGTGGCGGTCGGCTTCGTGACCATGTTCAACCCGCTGAACCTCTTCGGTCTGCTCGCCATCGTCGGTTCGGCCGTCTACCTGACCGACGTCCGACCCGCCCTGCGGCAGGTGCGCGGGATCGGCGGTTCCTCCAACCGCTGGTGACGCACTGCGGAAGGGCCTGCTGCCGCCCGCAGGATGCGGCACACTGGGCACTCACGACCCGAAGGGGAGGGCATGAGCAACCACCAGGCTGCTGGTACGACCGTGACGGAGCAGGCAGGTGACGATGCGGTGAAGCGTCCCGAGCAGGAGGACTACGCCCTCGGCCGCCGCAACCCGACGGAGGACATCTTCGTCGCCGAGCGTCCGTGGGGGATGTTCCAGCAGTTCGTCTCCAACGAGCAGGTGACCGTCAAGATCATCACCGTGCAGCCGGGCCACCGGCTGTCGCTCCAGCGCCACGACCAGCGCGGGGAGATGTGGCAGGTGCTCGATGTGCCGATCGACATCACGGTCGACGACCGGACGTGGACGGCCAAGCCGGGCGAGACGATCTGGGTGCCGCGCGGTTCCACCCACCGGATGGGCAACTCCGGATCGCGGGCGGGCCGGCTCCTCGAGGTGGCCTTCGGCCACTTCGACGAGGAGGACATCGAGCGCCTCCAGGACGACTACGCCCGGTGTGACGACGAGCCGTAGGCCCGGCCACCCACCCATCGAGCCGTATGCCGCTGAGCCGGCTCAGCGGCATACCGCTGCGTTGGTCTCCTCCCGACCTCCCACGACGAGCCGCTCAGGCTCGGGCGCGACCGCCTCCCACGCGACGGTGATCTCACCGAGGCGCCAGCGGGACGGCCCGTCGAGGAGTGGCCAGCGCTGGGCGACCTCGGCCGCCGTGGCCAGGAACCGCTGCCTGGCCCCCCAGGCGGCGTGCGGTGCGCTCCGTGCCCAGGCGGCGTCGAGGTCGTCGAGGTAGGCGTGCACGCGCTCGCCGGGAACGTTGCGGTGGATGAGGGCCTTGGGGAGGCGTTCGGCAACGTCCGACGGACGCTCGAGCCCTCGGAGCCGCAGCGAGATGGTCAGCGAGACCGGCCCGCTCCGCTCCACGGCGACCCAGGTCGCCCGGCGACCGACCTCGTCGCAGGTGCCGTCGACGAGCACGCCCTCGGGAGCCAGCCGGGCCTGCACCTGCGCCCAGGCCCCCGGCACGTCGGCCTCGTCGTACTGCCGGAGGACGTTGAAGGCCCGCACCACCGTCGGTCGGGCCCCGTCGTCGAGGGGCAGCTCGAAGCCCCCCCGGCGGAAGGCCAGGCCCGGCCGCTCGAGGGGTTTGGCAGCAGTGACGCGTCCGGGGTCGATCTCGATGCCCACGACGTCGACGTCCGGGCGGACGGAGCGCAGCCGGTGGTGCAGCTCCACCGCCGTGACCGGCGAGGCGCCGTACCCGAGATCGACGACGACGGGGCGCCGCGCCCGGCGAAGACGCCAGGCCTGCGGACCGGCCAGCCACCGGTCGCACCGACGGAGGCGGTTGGGGTTCGTCGTGCCCCGGGTGATCGTCCCGACGGGGCGAGCTGGGCCGGACACGGCGGGCAGCCTAACCGCCCGTGCCCCGCTGCGCCGACTCGGGGGCGACGACTGACCACAGGGTGGAATAACGCGGCTCAGCGATGTGGTTGAGTCGGGGTACAGGGTGAAGACAGGGTCGAGCAGAAGGGCGCAGATGTCGGACGACCCCAGGCGTGTGGCGATGATCAGCGTCCACACGTCCCCCTTGGAGCAGCCGGGCACCGGTGATGCCGGCGGGCTGAACGTCTATGTCGCGGAGACGGCCAAGGAGCTTGCCCGGCGCGGTATCGAGGTGGACATCTTCACGCGGCGCACGACGGGCGAGACGCCGATGCTGGGCGAGCTCGCACCAGGTGTGCGCGTCCTCCACGTCACTGCCGGGCCGTACGAAGGGCTGCCCAAGGAGGAGCTCCCGGGTCAGCTCTGCGCCTTCTCCGCCGGGATCATGCAGGCCGGCCTGTCGGTGCCCGAGGACCACTACGACCTCGTCCACTCCCACTACTGGCTCTCCGGGCAGGTCGGCTGGCTCGCCGCCGACCGCTGGGGAGTGGCCCTGGTCCACACCATGCACACCATGGCGCGGGTCAAGAACCTCCACCTCGCGGACGGCGACCGAGCTGAGCCGCGCGGGCGCGAGATCGGCGAGGCCCAGGTCGTCGAGGCCGGCGACCGGCTCATCGCCAACACCGAGGGGGAGGCCCGCGAGCTCATCGAGCTCTACGACGCACCGCCCCGCAAGGTCTCCGTCGTGCCGCCCGGCGTGGACCTGACGACGTTCACTCCCGGTGACCGAGCCTCGGCCCGGTCCGAGCTGGGTCTGCCCGTCGACGGCGACCTGCTTCTCTTCGTCGGGCGGATCCAACCGCTCAAGGCGCCCGACCTGCTGCTGCGCGTCGCTGCCGAGCTACTGCGGCGGGACCCGGAGCGGCGACGACGGCTCACCGTCGCGGTGCTCGGCGGGCCGAGCGGAACGGGGCTGGCCCGGCCGCACGACCTCGAGGACCTCGCCGAGCAGCTCGGGATCACGGACGTGGTGCGGTTCGTCAAGCCCGTGGAGCGACCGGTCCTGGCGCAGTGGTACCGCGCCGCCGACCTCGTCCTCGTCCCGAGCTACAGCGAGTCGTTCGGCCTCGTCGCCATCGAGGCCCAGGCGTGCGGCACCCCGGTGGTCGCAGCCGACGTCGGTGGCCTGCCCACGGCTGTCGGCGACGCGGGGGTGCTCGTCGACGGTCACGATCCCGCGGCCTGGACCGACGCGGTCCAGCGGCTGCTCGACGACGACGACGTGCGCCACGAGCTCGGTCGCCGGGCCATCGACCACGCCGGAGCCTTCGGCTGGGAGGCGACGACCGACCGGCTGCTCGCCGTCTACCGCCAGGCGATCCATGACCGCACCCACTCGCCGATCGCCGATGGCGAAGGGCTCGTCGGCGTGCCGCGCGCCGTCATCCCCTGAGCGTCCCGGGGCTCGTCGCCTGACATGCTGGGTGAGTGAGCGAGCGAGCGCATGACGACCCGGCTGCAGCAGAGAGCCGTCTGACCGAGTACCTCCGGTCGGTCGACCTCGAGTGGGAGCTGGGGGGGCGGGAGGGCGAGTACGTCGTCACGCTGCCCGGCGAGAAGAAGCTGCGGACCGTGGTCTCGCTCCTCGTCCGGCCGCGCACGACGAGCGTCTCGGCCTTCGTCATCCGCAACCCGGACGAGAACCACGAGGAGTTCTACCGGACGCTGCTGCGCAGGAACCTCCGGCTGACGGGCATCGCCTACGCGATCGACTCCGACGGCGACGTCTACGTGCGTGGGGAGGTGCCGACGGAGGCGCTCGACGCAGACCACCTCGACCAGCTCTTCGGCGTGATCCTCGCCGCGAGCGACGAGGCCTTCAACGAGCTGCTCGCGCTCGGCTTCCTCGGCTCGATGAAGAAGGAGTGGGCCTGGCGGGTCTCGCGGGGTGAGTCCACCCGCAACCTCGAGCCGTTCCGGCACCTGCTCGACGACGACACTGGACAGCACTCCTGACGCTCTGGCCACCGTCGCTAGGCTGGCGGCCATGACCTACACCCTTGTCCTCGTCCGACACGGCGAGAGCGACTGGAACGCCAAGAACCTCTTCACGGGCTGGGTCGACGTCGACCTGACGGAGAAGGGCCGGGCGGAGGCCGTCCGCTGCGGCCAGCAGCTCAAGGACGCGGGGATCCTGCCGGACATCGTCCACACGTCCGTGCAGCGCCGGGCCATCACGACGGCCAACCTCTCCCTCGACGTGGCCGACCGTCACTGGATCCCGGTCAAGCGCAGCTGGCGCCTCAACGAGCGCCACTACGGAGCGCTGCAGGGCAAGAACAAGAAGGAGATCCTCGAGCAGTTCGGCGAGGAGCAGTTCATGCAGTGGCGGCGCTCCTACGACGTCCCGCCGCCCCCGATCGACCCGCAGGACGAGTTCGCCCAGACGGGCGACCCCCGCTACGCCGGCCTCGGCCAGGCGATGCCGGAGACGGAGTGCCTCAAGGATGTCGTCACGCGGATGCTCCCCTACTGGGACACCGAGATCAAGCAGGACCTCGCGGACGGTCTCACCGTCATGATCGCGGCGCACGGCAACTCGCTGCGCGCCTTGGTCAAGACCCTCGACGGCATCAGTGACGAGGACATCGCGGGGCTCAACATCCCGACCGGCATGCCGCTGGTCTACGAGCTCGACGAGTCGTTTGCCCCGGTCACCCGAGGTGGCCGCTACCTCGACCCCGAGGCAGCCGAGGCCGCGGCAGAGGCCGTGGCCAAGCAGGGCCGCTGACGGCGCCCCCTCCCGCCCACATCGAAAGAGCAGTTCGCGACACGTACGGTGTCGCGAACTGCTCTTTCGATGTGGGCGGGTGTGTCGCGAACTGCTCTTTCGATGGCGTCAGCTGGTGCGCTCGATCTCCGCGATGACGTCGGCGTCCTCTGCCTCCTCGTGGTCATAGCTGACCTCCGAGTCGTACTCCCCGGTCACGAGGTAGATGACTCGCCGTGCCACGGACACGGCGTGGTCGGCGAACCGCTCGTAGTAGCGGCCGATCAGCGCCAGGTCGAGCACCGTCGACCGGTGCAGGTCACGCTCCTCGTCGAGCAGGACGGCGAAGAGCTCGCGGTGCAGCTCGTCCATCTGGTCGTCGTCCTTGTCGAGAGCCGCCGCCGCCTCGACATCCTTGCTGGCGATGATCGAACCGCACTTGGCCACGATGGCCTCGGCGACCTGGCCCATCTGGAGGATGTGAGAGCGCAGCTGCGGGGGCACCGCGGACTCGGGCGTGCGCAGCCGGGCGACCTTGGCGACGTGCCGGGCGAGGTCCCCCATCCGCTCGAGGTCAGAGCTCATGTGCATCGCCGTCACGACGATGCGCAGGTCGGTCGCCACCGGCTGCTGGCGGGCCAGCAGGTTGATGGAGAGGTTGTCGAGGTTGATGCGGATCTCGTCGAGCTGCTTGTCCGCCTCGATGACCGACTCGGCGAGCTGGACGTCCGCGTCGAGCAGAGCCGTCGTGGCGCGTGAGATCGCGGACCCCGCCAGCCGCGTCAGCTCGACGAGCTGATCGGTGATCGTGTCGAGGTCCTCATGGAACTGGTCGCGCAATGGTCTTCCTCGTCTCGTGCGGGCCGGTGCGTCTCGGGTGACTGTCCCAGCAGTGCGTGAATGCAGGACGGCGGCGGGGTGAACACTCGGTAGCGCCCCCGTTCGCCGCACACTCGTGTGGTCTGAGCCTGCCACAAGACTGCGTAACCTGAGAGACGTGGATCCGACGACTGCGGCAATTCTGGGCGGCTTCGTCGGCCTCGGGATCGGAGGCGTGGCCGTGCTCGCCGTCCGAGCCTCCGACCGGTCCAGGCGCAACGAGGTCATCATCGCACCATCCCCTGACCTGCCGCCCGGCGTCGGCGAGGTGCTCTCCGTCCTCCGCTCGAGCGGCATCGTCGTCGACCGCTCCGACCGGGTCGTCAACAACTCGCCCGCCGCCGTCGCGCATGGTCTCGTCCGCGGCCAGGAGCTCGTCCACCCCGAGCTCCTCCAGCTGGCTCGGGCGGTGCGCCGCCACGGCGACATCCGCGAGGTCGAGCTCGACCTGCGCAAGGGGATCGGTGAGGGCAGGCTCGTCGTCGCGGCCCGAGTGGCCCCCCTGGGCGCCGACCACGTGCTCCTGCTCGTCGAGGACATCTCGCAGGCGCGCCGGGTCGAGGAGATCCGACGCGACTTCCTCGCGAACGTCAGCCACGAGCTGAAGACTCCGGTCGGTGGGATCTCCCTGCTCGCGGAGGCCCTGCTCGACGCCTACGACGACCCTGAGGCGGTCCAGCGCTTCGCCAGTCGGATCGGGGTCGAGTCCCGTCGCCTCTCCAGCCTGGTCAAGGACATCGTCGAGCTGAGCCGGCTTCAGGGCACCGACGTCATCAAGGACCCCACCCTCGTCGACGTCGGCGCCTGTGCCCACGACGCCGGAGAGCGGCACCGACTGCTTGCCGAGGAGCACGGGATCGACATCGCCGTCCACGCCGACCGGGAGTGCCGGGTGTGGGGGGACACGGACCTGATCACCACCGCCATCGGCAACCTCATCGGCAATGCGATCGCCTACTCCGACGGCGGCACGCGCGTCGGGGTGTCGGCACGTCGCCGCCCGGGTGGCCTCGTCGAGGTGGCGGTGACCGACCAGGGCCTGGGCATCGCTCCCGAGGAGCAGCAGCGGATCTTCGAGCGCTTCTACCGCGTCGACTCGGCCAGGTCCCGGGCGACCGGGGGCACGGGGCTCGGGCTCGCCATCGTCAAGCACGTCGTCGAGAACCACGGTGGCACGGTGACCGTCTGGTCGCAGGTGGGCCGCGGGTCGACCTTCACCATCTCCCTGCCGGCCGCGCCGGCCGGCGCCGCTGCAGCTCCCGAGACGGCCGCGGTCGGCGCCGGGGACGATGAGGCCGCTCCAGAGGCGCCCGGACCGAACGCCCCGGACCAGTACGCTCCAGATGAGCTCCCCCCGGCCGCCCCGGCCGCCCCGGCCAGTTCCACGAGAGGTCAGCCTTGAGTCGAATCCTGATCGTCGAGGACGAGGTGTCGTTCTCCGACCCGCTGTCCTACCTGCTCCGCAAGGAAGGCTACGACGTCGCAGTGGCGGAGACCGGTCCGGACGGGCTCGCGGAGTTCGACAAGAACGGCGCCGACCTGGTCCTCCTCGACCTCATGCTGCCGGGCCTCTCGGGCATCGACGTGTGCCGGGCCCTCCGGCAGCGCTCATCCGTGCCTGTCATCATGCTGACCGCGAAGGACAGCGAGATCGACAAGGTCGTCGGGCTGGAGATCGGCGCCGACGACTACGTCACGAAGCCCTACTCCAGCCGTGAGCTGCTCGCCCGCGTCAAGGCGGTGCTGCGGCGGCTCGCCGAGCCCGAGGACCTGCTCCCGCCCACCATCGAGGTGGGTCCGGTGCGGATGGACGTCGAACGACACACGGTCTCCGTGAACGGCAGGCCCACCCCGCTGCCGCTCAAGGAGTTCGAGCTGCTCGAGATGCTGCTGCGCAACGCGGGGCGGGTGCTGACCCGGATGCAGCTCATCGACCGCGTGTGGGGCAGCGACTACGTCGGCGACACCAAGACCCTCGACGTGCACATCAAGCGCCTCCGCGCCAAGCTCGAGCCCGACCCGGCAAATCCGGTGCACATCGTCACCGTGCGCGGGCTCGGCTACAAGTTCGAGGCCAACTGACCGCTGACTGGCGAGGCGCGGAGGGACGGACGCGCGGAGTCGGCTGAGCGGCATACGGCCGACTCGCCTCCAAGAGAAGGGACCCCCACCGCGGTGGGGGTCCCTTCGCTGGGTGGTCGTCCGGGTGGGCTCAGCTGGTCGCCGTCGTCGTCGGCGTGGCCGTCTCGGTCGAGGTCCCGGTCGAGGTCCCGGTGGGGGTGTCGGTGGACGTCGCGGTGGGCGTGTCGGTCGCCGTCGCCGTGGCGGTTGCCGTCGGCTCCGACGTCGGGGAAGCGGTCGGTGCCGGCGGCGCCGTCAGGCTCGCGTAGGGACCAGTGGCCAGCACGACCGGCACGTTGACGATCGTCGTTCCGCCCGGCTGGGTGGTGACCGCGAGCGGGACGATGCTCCCTGGTTTGGCGTCGATCCCGTCGAAGTGCAGTCCCTTCGTGGACAGGTCGACCTGCTCGCGGGCGCGGAGCTTGATCTCGGATCCGGTGCCCGCACCCTCGCCCTGCGGCGTGACCTGCAACGTCACGGGCTCGGTCCCCCCGTTGAAGGCGGCCCCGGAGACGACAGCCGTGCCCTCGGCGCTTCCGACGAGGAGCAGGTCGCGGATGGCGAGGTCGCCGACGTCCGCCGACACACCGTCGGCCGGTTCGTACGCGACGTCGGTCTGGACCGGGTTGAACACCATGCAGCCGCTGGCCAGGGTGGCGACGGCGAGACCACCGAGGGCGGCCGCGGCGCGGCGGGACCGCGAGGCGGGCGCGGGGCTGTTGGCGAGGATTCGGCGCATCACGGGCCACAGCCTACCGGCGGCCCGCGCGAGCGCGTGGGGAGACCCTGCCGTCCAGGCCCACAGGGTGGGTTCCACGCGCCGGCCGTCGGGTGGCAGAGCACGGGGACGACGCGGTTGTCAAGATGTGAACATGTGGCGAAGAAGCCACGACCATGCCCCTGACCTGCGCAGATGTCGCAGCGCTGGATCGCCGAAGACGCTCTTTCGTGATAATCTGTAGGTCGCGAAAGGGGAAAACAGCACATGGTTTTCAAGGTCGGCGAGACGGTCGTGTACCCCCACCATGGGGCGGCACTGATCGAAGAGATCAACACACGCACGATCAAGGGAGAGGACAAGCTCTACCTCAAGCTCAAAGTCGCTCAGGGTGATCTGACGATTGAGGTCCCCGCGGAGAACTGCGACCTCGTCGGCGTCCGCGACGTCGTCGGTCAGGAGGGCCTCGACCGGGTCTTCGAGGTCTTGCGGGCCCCGCACACCGAGGAGCCGACCAACTGGTCCCGCCGCTACAAGGCCAACCTCGAGAAGCTCGCCTCCGGCGACGTCATCAAGGTCGCCGAGGTCGTCCGTGACCTGTGGCGCCGCGACCAGGACCGCGGTCTGTCCGCCGGTGAGAAGCGGATGCTCGCCAAGGCCCGTCAGATCCTCGTCTCGGAGCTCGCGCTCGCCGAGAAGACGGACGAGGACAAGGCCGAGTCGATCCTCGACGAGGTCCTCGCTTCCTGATGCATCCCGGGTCGGCGGCGGTCGGCGTCATCGTCGTCGCCGCCGGTTCTGGCAGTCGTCTGGGCGCTGACGTGCCCAAGGCCTTCGTGCCCCTCGCCGGGGTGCCCCTGCTGGGGCACGCCCTGCGGGGGGCGTTGTCGTGTCCGGGGGTCGCCGAGGTCGTCGTGGTCGCGCCCGGCGGGTGGGTCGACGCTGCCCGTGCCGTATGCCGCTGGGCTCGGTCCCAGCCCCCCGCCCCTTCGTCGAGTGGCCCGGGTGTCCACAGCGGCGAGGCCCTGCAGGGTGTGGACGACGGGGCCACTCGAGTGGGGATCGAGGTGGTCGCCGGTGGCGCGGAGCGGGGTGACTCCGTCGCGGCCGGCCTCGCGGCGCTGTCCGCCGAGGTCGGGATCGTCCTCGTCCACGACGCCGCCCGATGCCTGGCCCCGACCGCTGTCTTCGAGCGTGTCGTCACTGCGGTGCGGGCCGGAGCGGCGGCCGCCGTCCCCGGTGTGCCTGTCGTCGACACCGTCAAGGAGGTGGACGAGTCGGGTCGCGTCGTGGGGACGCCCGATCGGTCACGGCTGCGCGCGGTGCAGACACCGCAGGGCTTTCGTCGCGACGTGCTCGAGCGGGCCCACGCCGTCTCCAGCGCCGCCACCGACGACGCCGCGCTCGTCGAGCGTCTCGGCGAGACGGTGCTCGTCGTCGACGGGGACCCCCTCGCCCTCAAGGTGACGACCCCCGCCGACCTCGATGCGGCGGCCCGTATCCTCGCAGGGTGAGCGCTGACGAGAGACCACGGCCGACCGCACTCATCACGGGAGGCGGGACCGGCATCGGTGCGGCGATCGCCCGTCGACTCGCGGCCGACGGCTTCCACGTGGTGGTCGCCGGTCGCCGGCGCGATCGCCTTGAAGAGACGGCCACCGCGATCAACGTCGACCATCCCGCGTCCGCCTCGACCGTCGTGATGGACGTGACGTCGGACGCCTCGGTCCGGGACGCGGTCGCGACTCTCGCCCGGTGTGACGTCCTGGTCAACAACGCAGGAGGGGCGCTGGGGGTCAGCAGCGTCGAGGACGGCGACCTCGGCGAATGGCAGCAGATGTATGACACCAACGTCCTCGGGACGGTTCGTGTCATCCAGGCCGTGCTGCCGCTGCTTCGCCGCTCCCCGCGGGCCACGATCGTCAACATCAGCTCGATCGCCGGCGAGCTCGTCTACGAGGGCGGCGGTGGGTACACGTCGGCCAAGCACGGCACGTCGGTCATCTCGGCCACGCTGCGGCTCGAGCTCAACGGCGAGCACATCCGGGTCACCGATCTCCGGCCCGGGATGGTGCACACCGAGGGGTTCTCCCTGACGCGTCTCCACGGCGACCAGGCCGCCGCCGACAAGGTCTACGAGGGTGTCGACCGTCCCCTCGTCGCCGAGGACGTCGCCGACTGCGTCGCCTTCGTGGTCGGGCTGCCGCAGCACGTCAACATCGACACCCTCGTGGTCAAGCCGGTCGCCCAGGCAGCGCCGCACAAGATCCATCGAGCGCCCATCGACTGGAAGGCCGGCGACTGATGAGTGGCCTGCCCAGAGTGGGCATCGGCGTCGACGTCCACGCCTTCGCACGCGAGGGGTCCGACCGTGAGCTGTGGATCGCCGGGCTGCTCTGGCCCGGGGAGCGCGGCCTCGAAGGTCATTCGGATGCCGATGTGGCCGCACACGCGGCGTGCGACGCGCTCTTCTCCGCCGCCGGGATCGGTGATCTGGGCGCGCACTTCGGGACGGACCGCCCGGAGCTGGCCGGTGCGCCCGGCGTGACGCTGGTCGCCGAGGCCGTCCGACTGGTCCGGCTCGCCGGCTTCACGATCGGCAACATCGCCGTCCAGGTCATCGGCAACCGGCCCAAGATCGGGACCCGGCGCGACGAGGCCCAGCAGCTGCTCACCAAGGCCGTCGGCGCGCCGGTCTCCGTCAGTGGCACGACGACCGACGGGCTCGGCCTGACCGGTCGCGGCGAGGGCATCGCGGCGATCGCCACGGCGCTCGTGATCTACCGACCCTGACCGATCGAAAGAGCAGTTCGCGACGCGTGGTGTGTCGCGAACTGCTCTTTCGATCGGGGTGGGGTGTCGCGAACTGCTCTTTCGATTGGGGTGGGGTGTCGCGAACTGCTCTTTCGATTGGGGTGGGGGAGAGCGGTCGGGAGGGCTGGGAGGGAGCCTGGCAGCGTGACGAACCCAGCGGCATACGGCATGGGGTTTCGTCGTGGCGCGAGCGGGACGGAGGACCGGGCGCGCGCCGATAGACTCACGCGGGTGAGTCTCCAACTGTTCGACACCGCCACCCGTGAGCTGCGCCAGTTCGTGCCGCGCGAGCCCGGCAAGGTCGGCATGTACATCTGCGGGCTCACGACCCAGGGCGCCCCCCACATCGGGCACATCCGTTTCGCCGTCGCTTTCGACGTCCTGCGCCGCTGGCTCGAGACCGGCCACGACTACCAGGTGACCCTGATCCGCAACGTCACCGACATCGACGACAAGGTGCTGCGCAAGGCCGCCGACGCAGGCGAGGACTGGTTCGCGCTCACCTACCGCAACGAACGCCTGACGACCGACGCCCTCGACGCCCTGGGCGTCAAGCCCGCGACGTACGAGCCGCGGGCGACCGGGCACGTGCCCGACATGGTCACGCTGATGGAGACCCTCATCGAGAAGGGGCACGCCTACGCCGCGCCGGACGGCTCCGGCGACGTCTACTTCGACGTGCGGTCCTGGCCCGACTACGGCTCGTTGTCCAACCAGTCGCTCGACGACATGGTCGCGGCCGAGGACGCCGACCCCCGCGGCAAGCGCGACCCCCGCGACTTCGCCCTGTGGAAGGGGCGCAAGGCCGACGAGCCGCTCAGCGCCTCCTGGCCGACGCCCTTCGGATCCGGCCGCCCGGGCTGGCACCTCGAGTGCTCGGCGATGGCCCGGCGCTGGCTCGGCGACGAGTTCGACATCCACGGCGGCGGCATCGACCTGCGCTTCCCCCACCACGAGAACGAGCAGGCCCAGTCGCGAGCGGCCGGCCTCGGCTTCGCGCGGTACTGGCTGCACAACGCCTGGGTCACGGTCAAGGGCGAGAAGATGGGCAAGTCCCTCGGCAACGCCCTCGAGGTGCGCCACCTGCTCGAGCACACCCGACCGATCGTCCTGCGCTACTACCTCACCGCGGCGCACTACCGGTCCACCATCGAGTACCACTCCGGCTCCCTCGAGGAGGCGGCCGCCGCGGTCGAGCGCTTCGAGGGCTTCCTCGAGCGCGCTGCTCGTCGCGGGGAGATCGCGCAGCCGGCGGACGCCGCGGCAGCGCGAGCCCTCATGCCCGCTGAGTTCGTGGCGGCGATGGACGACGACCTCGGTGTCTCCGGCGCCCTCGCCGCCATCCACGACACGGTCCGGGCCGGCAACGTCGCGCTCGACGAGGGCGACGACGAGGCCGCGCTCGCCGCGGCTGCACGAGTCGTCGCGATGACTGAGGTCCTCGGCATCAACCCGCTCGCGCCGGGCTGGGCCGCAGCCCAGGACTCGACGACCTCCGCAGCCGAGCTGGCGCTCGACGCCCTCGTCCGGGCGCGGCTCGACGAGCGGCAGTCGGCTCGGCAGGAGCGCGACTTCGCACGAGCCGACGCGATCCGCGACGAGCTCGCTGCGGTCGGGATCGCCATCACCGACACCCCATCCGGCGCCCAGTGGGCGCTCATTCGCACCAACGGGACCGGGCCGCCGAGCGGCGCCGACGAGGAAGGCTGACATGCCAGGCAACTCCCAACGCCGCGGCGCCGTGCGCAAGGGCGGCAAGAAGCCTGCGGCCGGCTCCGGCGGTCAGCGTCGCCGTGGGCTCGAGGGCAAGGGTCCGACGCCCAAGGCCGTCGACCGCGAGTACCACCCGGCCCACAAGCGGGCGTCCGCCACGACGAAGCGGGGCAGCAGCACGAGCCGCGGCTCCAGTGCGAGCCCGCGTGGACCGCGACGCGCCAAGGGCTCGAGCGAGATGGTCGCCGGGCGCAACTCCGTCGTCGAGGCCCTGCGCGCCCACATCCCCGTCTCGACGATGTACGTCGCCACGCGCATCGACTCCGACGACCGGGTCAGGGAGGCGCTCAAGCTCGCCACCGAGCGCGGCCTTCCCATCCTCGAGACGGCCCGCGGTGAGCTCGACCGGCTGACCGACGGCGCCGTCCACCAAGGCCTCGCGCTCCAGGTGCCACCGTACGACTACGCCGACCCCCGGGACCTCATCGACCCCGAGCAGCCGGGCATCCCGCTCGTCGTCGCGCTCGACGGCATCACCGACCCGCGCAACCTCGGGGCCATCGTCCGGTCCGTCGCGGCCTTCGGCGGTCACGGTGTGGTCGTGCCGGAGCGGCGCTCCGTCGGGATGACGGCGTCCGCGTGGAAGACCTCCGCCGGTGCCGCCGCCCGCATCCCGGTCGCCAAGGCGGGCAACCTCACCCGGGCGCTCGAGGACTTCAAGACGGCGGGCTTCTTCATTCTCGGCCTCGACATGGACGGAGACGTCGAGCTGCCGGACCTGGCGCTCGCCGCCGAGCCGCTCGTCGTCGTCACCGGCTCCGAGGGCAAGGGCCTGTCCCGCCTCGTCCGTGAGACCTGCGACCAGATCGTGTCCATCCCGATGAGCTCCGCCGTCGAGTCGCTCAACGCCGGGCTGGCGACGGGCGTCGCGCTCTACGAGATCGCGCGGCAACGCCGCCGCTGACCCCCGCAAGGCCGGCGCTGACCCGCGCAGCACACCCGCTTACCGCGCGGGTATGCCGCCCACAGCCGGCACCTCCTCGCGGTGAGCGGGTGTGTTGCGGGGGAGGGCGGGAGGCGCCTGAGGGGGCCGGCTCCGGGGAGCGAGCTCAGCGGCATACGCTGTGTCGCGAGGCACCCCGTGATCGGCGAGCAGCGGCTCGGGAGGGGTGTTAGGGTCTCCTACGACGCGTAGTAACTGACTGGATGGGGTACCTCGTGGGGAAGAGCAATCGCGCCGAGGTTGCGGCGCGCGCCGCCGAGATGCGCGCTGCACAGGTGCGCAAGGAGCGCCAGCAGAAGCAGATGATCGCTGCCGCTGTCGCCGTGGTCGTCGTCATCATCGCCGTGGCGGTCGGAGTCGTCATCGCAAACAACAAGAGCACGGGCGACCCGGCCACCACCACGACCGGCTCGGCCGCCGCGTTCATCCCCAAGCTCGCCGCGATCCCCGCCGCGACCTTCGACGCGGCCGGTGCGCCCTCTGACCCCAACGCCATACCGCAGAAGGTCGAGGGCGGCGAGGTCCTCACCGCGGACGGCAAGCCCCGGATGATCTACGTGGGCGCCGAGTTCTGCCCCTACTGCGCCTCCGAGCGGTGGGCGATCGTCGCCGCGCTGTCCCGCTTCGGCTCCTTCGAGGGGCTCGCGCCGACCCGCTCCGCGACGAACGACGGCAACATCCCCACCGTCACGTTCACCGAGTCGACCTACACGAGCGACTACCTGACCTTCAACGCCTGGGAGACCAAGGACCGGGAGTTCAAGCCGCTCCAGACCCTGCCGGCTGACGTCGACGCGCTGTTCAAGCGGTACAACCCCGAGGGTGGCATCCCGTGGACGTTCTACGGCACGCACGAGCTGCCCGGCTCCGGGATCCCGCTCCAGCCGTTCCTCGAGCACACGGGTGACAACGGGTGGGACGAGATCGTCGCCCAGATGGAGACCGGCACCGGGGACGTCGGCAAGTCCGTCGATGCGAGCGCCAACATGATCGCCGCGCAGCTGTGCCAGATGACCGGCGGCCAGCCGGCCAACGTCTGCACCAGCACCGGCGTCACGGCAGCGGCGGCCCTGGTCCAGAAGTGATCCTCCGACCGCGGTGGCTCGTCCCCACCTCGCTCGCCCTCTCGGTGGTGGGGCTGCTCGTCTCGGCCTACCTGACCTTCGAGCACTACACCGGCAACGAGACTCTCGCCTGCACCGTCACTGACGTCGTCGACTGCGCCAAGGTCACCGAGAGCGCGTGGTCGACGTTCCTCGGTCTCCCGGTGGCCCTGCTGGGCCTGCTCTTCTTCGTCGCCGTGACCGCGCTCGTGCTGCCGTCGGTGTGGCGTCGACCGGAGCCGTGGCTCGACCGGGTCAGGCTCGGGTTGCTCACGGTCGGCCTCGCCATGGCGCTCTACCTCGTGTGGGCCGAGCTCTTCCGGATCTACGCGATCTGCCTCTGGTGCACGGTCGTCCACGTGGCGACGTTCGCCCTGTGGATCATCGTCCTCTTCGGCCAGATCCTGTCGGTGCCGGCCGACGAGGGCGCGCGGCAGCCAGCCCACGGGGACGAGCCGGAGGGTCCTTCGGGCTCGGCCGAGGGGGAGGAGCGGGTCAGTCGTCCCAGGCGATGACGGGCATCTCGACGGTGTCCACGCCGACGACCGACTTTTCGATCGGCTTGCCCGGGAGCACCGTGGCGACGTAGTCCGCCAGGGCGGCCTCGATGGGGATGTCGTGCCCGGCACGCTCGCTCATGTACCACCGGTGCTCGAGGACCTCGTGGAAGATCTCGGCCGGCTCGAGCCGCCCGGTGAGCTCGCGCGGAACCGCCCTGGTGATCGGCTCGTAGATCTTGGACAGCCACTCATGCGCCACGATCTCCTCCTCGTCGCCCTGCCGGTCCGTGGCGGCGGCGTAGGCGTCCAGGTCGTTGAGCAGTCTGCGGGCCTGGTTCTCGCCGACGTCGAGGCCGGTCAGGCGCAGGAGGCGACGCGAGTGGTGCCCTGCGTCGACGACCTTGGGAGTGATCTGGATCTGGGTGCCGCCGATGTCGGTGGTGATCGACAGCTCGTCCACGTCGAAGCCGAGATCGTTGAGCCGCCGGATGCGCTCGTCGACGCGCCACCGGTCACCGGCCTCGAACCGCTCGGTCCCGGTGAGGGTCTCCCACAGCGAGTGGTAGCGCTCGATGATCGAGCTCGCGACCTCGAACGGGTCGGCCTGCTCCTCGAGGAAGCCGCCGGCCTCGAGGTCCATCAGCTCACCGGCGATGTTGACCTGGGCGATGTCCAGGTCGTGCTGCCGCTGCCCGTCGCTGAGGTGCTGGTGCAGCTCGCCGGTCTCGGCGTCGACGAGGTAGGCGGCGAAGGCGCCGGCATCCCTGCGGAAGAGCGTGTTGGACAGGGACACGTCGCCCCACCAGAAGCCCTCGAGATGGAGCCGCACGAGGAGCAGCGCCAGGGCGTCCATGAGCCGCACCGCGGTGTCGGGGCGCAGGGACTGGCTGTAGAGCGCCCGGTAGGGCAGGGAGTACTGCAGGTGTCGGGTGACCAGACAGGAGTCGAGGGGCTTGCCCGCGTCGTCCAGGCGCCCATGGACGACGCCGAACGGCTCGACGCACGGCACGTCGAGGCGGCGCAGGTTGCGCAGCATGACGTACTCGCGGTCGGCCAGCTCGGACTTGATCTCCTTGACGGCAAGGACTCGGCTCCCGAGCCGCACGAAACGCACGACGTGCCGTGAGATCCCGCGGGGCAGCGCCGCCAGCACGGACTCCGGCCAGTCTTCCAGGGGGACGGACCAGGGCAGGTCGAGCAGTGCCGACTCCGGCCGGGCTGTGGTGATCGCGAGGCTCACGGCCCCATCGTGGCATGCGCCCCGGACCTCGTCACCCATCGAGAGAGCACGTCGCGCCAGCCAAGCAGCCCGTATGCCGCTGGGCTGGGCGTCGATCGAAAGAGCACTTCGCGACGGCCTCAGTGTGGGATCGAGAGAGCAGTTCGCGACGCAAGATGGCCTGACGGCCCACTCAGCAGGCTTGAGCCCGCAGTCGCCGAGCGCGCTTTTCGGCGAGCTCGAGCATTCGCTTGCTGAAGAACCGAGGATGGCACTCGTCCAGCCTGAGCAGGTCGGGGGCGTGGCCGAGGAGGTCCGCCGCGCTTCGGACCAGGGCGACGCGTGCCTCGTCGGTGTTGACGTCGTCGTTCCAGACCGGGATGACCTTCCAGCCGTCGGCTTCGAAGCCGGCAAACCGCACGGCGTCCTGCCGGCGTTGGTGGTCAGAGTCATGGAACTCTCGACCTTGGTACTCCAACAACACTCGCGCCGACCGCCACATCATGTCCGGCCGGCCCAACCAGACCCCGTCGAGGCTGAACAACGGCTGGTTGAGCTCTGGTTCCGGAAGCCCGGCACGGACGAGGATGAGTCGGCTGCGTGTCTCTCCGGGTGACTCCGAGCCGACCCGGATCTCCTCAAGGGCCTCGACCAACGTGAGCTTGCCGCGCGGGCGCTCACGTCTCTCAAGCGCGAGTCGGAGGGGCTCAACGGAACCGAGACGAGTCGCCACCGCGTCGCCGATCACGATCAGGTCGTCGAGCCCGAGCGGGCTACCGACGTGGATCAGCTCGCCCAGGTCGACCCAGGTGTCGGCCATCCCAATCGTCGGCAGCCCGCAGACGGTGGTCACCTCGCGCTGGTGGAGGCCGCGATGCCCAACCACCCCAGCTCGTCGGACGGCGCCGTCGCGGGCATCCCGCATGACGTGCATCCCGGCGTCGTCGACCAGGGCACGGGGCAGCGGAAGTCCGTGCAGAAGGGCAGCGGTCAGGTGTGAGAAGGCAAAGCACTCCAGAATGAGCGCGACCGCGGCGCAGCGCTCTTGGACGGTCGCCAGGGTGTGGGAGGTCCGGACGCCCCGGGCCGGAGCCTCCAGGCTCAGTCGTTGGACCTGGCGGTAGGTGAGACCCCACACCGTGGCCATCGCCACGGAGAAGGGCCGACGGGTCAAGGGCTCGGGAAGGTCATCGACGTTCACCCGGTCGATGGTGCGGCATCTGGCAGTCCCCTCGCTGCCGGGACGCCGCGGCCTGTGGACAACCGCGTCGCGGGGCGTCCGTCACCAGTTGCGTCGCGAACTGCTCTTTCGATCGGGAGCGGGCCGAGCGGCATACGGGATGGCGGTGTCGCGAACTGCTCTCTCGATCGGGAGCGCGCCCAGCGGCATACGGGATGGCGGTGTCGCGAACTGCTCTTTCGATCGGGAGGGAAGGGCTCTCTCGACATGGAAGGAGGGCCGGCACGATGTGCCGGCCCTCCGGATCCTGCTGGTGCGCTCAGGCCTCGATGCGCACGCCGGTCTCGGTGTTGAAGACGTGCAGGTGGCCCTCCTGCGGCTTGATGTAGACCGTCTCGCCCTTCTGCGGGGGACGGCGCCCGTCGACCCGCGCGATGAACGGTCGGTCGGACACCTCGTCGCCGTCGGCGTCGATCTGGTGTGCCTCGACCTTCGGCGTGCCGTAGATGTAGGCGTCGGCGCCGAGCTCCTCGACGACGTCCACGGTGATCGGCAGGCCGTCCCCCTCGGTGGTCAGCTCGACGTCCTCGGGGCGGACGCCGACGATGATCGACCTGCCCGCGGCGCCGAGCGCCTCGCGGCTGATCGGCACGATGGCGTTGCCGAACTTGGCGCCGCCCTCGTGGACCGGGGTCTCGACGAGGTTCATGGCGGGGGAGCCGATGAAGCCGGCGACGAAGACGTTGTCGGGGTGGTCGTACATCCGGCGCGGCGTGTCGCACTGCTGGAGGATGCCGTCCTTGAGCAGGGCGACCCGGTCACCCATGGTCATGGCCTCGATCTGGTCGTGGGTGACGTAGACCGTGGTGACGCCGAGGCGGCGCTGGAGCGAGGCGATCTGCGTGCGCGTCTGGACGCGGAGCTTGGCGTCGAGGTTCGACAGTGGCTCGTCCATGAGGAACACCTGGGGGGAGCGGACGATGGCGCGACCCATGGCGACGCGCTGGCGCTGCCCACCGGAGAGTGCCTTCGGCTTGCGCTCGAGGTACTCGGTCAGGTCGAGGATCTTGGCTGCCTCCTCGACCCGCTTGCGGATCTCGGACTTGTCGACGCCGGCGATCTTGAGGGCGAAGCCCATGTTGTCGGCCACCGACATGTGCGGGTAGAGCGCGTAGTTCTGGAAGACCATCGCGACGTCGCGGTCCTTGGGGGACAGGTTCGTCACGTCGCGGTCGCCGATGAGGATCCGGCCGCTGTTGACCTCCTCGAGGCCGGCGAGCATGCGCAGGGAGGTGGACTTGCCACATCCGGAGGGGCCGACGAGGACGAGGAACTCACCGTCCGCGATCTCGATGTTGAGCTTGTCGACGGACGGCCTCGGGTTGCCGGGGTACTGCCGTGTCGCGTTGTCGAACGTCACTGTTGCCATGGGCTTCGTTGCCTTTCCTTCACCGGCAGGAACGTGCCGGACGATCCGTTGTAAAGGGACGGTGCCCAACCACAGGAGGCCGGGCATGCCCATCATGTCCCACCGGGTCGGCGTTGCAAAGGGCGGGTGTGGTCGGGTCCTCTGGCGGTGCCGGTCGCGGAGTGGCCCATCCCACGCAGACGTCTGCAAGAATTTTCAGCAAGAGTCTTACGCGCTGCTGCAAATTCTTGCTACGGTCGGCGGACCACAGGTGGCGGCGTGTGCCACCGGCTTCGAAGGAGAATCCATGCACAAGCGTGCGTTTGGTGGCGTCGCCGTCATGGGCGTCGCCGCCCTGGCCCTCAGCGCCTGCGGCGGGTCGACCCCCACCGCGCCCAGCACCCAACCCGCCCAGAGCTCGGCGAAAGCGACGACGACCGGGGTCCCCGAGACCCCCACCGGAACCGCCGCGCCCGTCCGTGACGCCAATGTCGATCTCGTCATCTGGACCGACGCCGACCGCTCCAAGGCGGTCCAGAAGTACGCCGACGAGTTCGCCGCGGAGAACGGTGTGACCGTCAAGGTCCAGATCTCGACGGACACCCGCGCCCAGTTCAAGGACGCCACCAAGGTCGGCAAGGGTCCCGACGTCATCGTCGGTGCCCACGACTGGCTCGGCGAGCTGGTCCAGAACTCCACCGTCGCCCCGATCAACCTCTCGGCCGACGTCGCCTCGAAGTTCCTGCCGAACGCCATTGCCGCCACGAAGTTCAACGGCCAGTCCTACGGCGTCCCCTACGCCGTCGAGAACATCGGCCTGATGTACAACAAGGACCTGGTGCCGAACCCGCCCCAGACCATGGACGAGCTCGTCGCCACCGGTGAGAAGCTCGTCAAGGAGGGCAAGGCCAAGCAGGTCCTGTCGCAGTTCGTCTCCAAGACGGGCAACGCCTACTTCGCCTACCCGTACCTGTCGGCCTTCCCCGACGGCGGCATCTTCGCCGTGAAGGACAACGGCGACTACGACCCCAACAAGCTGCTCGTGAACAGCCCCGGCTCGATCAAGGGCGGTGAGGTCCTCGCCGCTCTCGGCAAGAAGAAGATCCTCTCGACCAACGTCGACGACACGAACCAGGACGCGCTCTTCGACACGAAGGCCGCCCCGTTCATGATCAGCGGCCCGTGGAGCGTCGCCAAGGCCAAGGAGGCAGGTGTCAACTACGGCATCGCCCCGCTGCCCAGCCTCGCCGGCGGTGGCGCGATGAAGCCGTTCCTCGGTGTGCAGATGTTCTACGTCTCCAGCAAGGCGAAGAACGCGACGCTCGCGCAGGAGTTCGTCACGAACTACATCCCGCGCAAGGAGGTCCAGCTGGCCCTCTTCGAGGTCGGCAAGCGCCCGCCGGCCCTCAAGGAGGCCTACGACGAGGTCGCCGCGAGCGACCCCGACGTCAAGGCCTGGTACGAGGCCGGTGCCGATGGTCTCCCGATGCCGAACATCCCCGCGATGAACTCGGTGTGGGGCCCCTTCGGCCAGGCGACCGCCGACATCATCTCCGGCAAGTCGGACCCCAAGACGCGTCTTGACGCGGCCGCCAAGGAGATCGCGGCGAACATCGCCAAGGGCTGAGCTCCCTTGATCTGAAACGGCTTCCGGGACCCGCCGCAGCTGCGGGTCCCGGAGGTCGTCCCCCGCACGGGGGCTCAGGGGAGCGTCGCTGGCTCCCCCTTCCTGCATCTACGGCAATGGCGCCGGGCCGGCGCAAAGGGAAGTGGCTCATGACCAAGCTCACCGCACTCGTCATCAAGTGGGTGCTCATCGCGCTGGCCCTGGCCGGTGTCCTGTGGGTCGCGACGCAGCTCGCGATCGCCGGGAACACCATGGCCGTCGTCGTGGCCGGCATGGTCGGCATCGGCATCCTCGCCGTCTACGGAACACGCCGGAACGTGCCGCTGAAGTACCTGCTCCCGGGGATGCTGCTCCTCATCGCGTTCCAGCTGTGGCCGATCATCTTCACGGCCAGCCTCTCGCTCACGAACTACGGTGACGGACACCTCTTCTCCAAGGAGGAGACGGTCACCGACATCATCGCCCAGTCTGTGCGTGAGGTGCCGGACAGCCCCCGCTACCGGATGTCCGTCGCGACCAAGGAAGGGGCGTCGGCGACGACCGGCGATCTGGTCCTGCTGCTGACCAAGCCCGACGGCACGACGCTCGTCGGCGACACGACCGGCCTCCAACCGCTCCCCGCCGAGGGCGTCGAGAAGACGACGGCGGGCAAGATCACCAAGGCGCCCGGCTACACGATCCTCACCGCGCGCGAGGTCAACGCCCGAAGCAAGGACCTCTCGGCGCTCGCCGTCCCGACCGGCGACGGCGGCGGGATCAAGCCCGTCGGCCTCTCTGAAGCCTTCGAGGGCAAGCCATCCGTCACCTACGACGCGAACGCCGACCGGCTGACCGACTCGAGCACGACGCCGCCGACGGTCTACGAGCCGAAGAACGCCCGGTGGGTCAGCACGGCCGACCCGTCCGTGGCCTTCCCGCAGGGCTGGCAGGAGAACGTCGGGTTCTCCAACTTCTCGCGCATCTTCACGGACGAGACGCTCCGGGCCGGCTTCGTCAAGATCTTCGTCTGGAACGTCGTCTTCGCCGTGGTCTCCGTGCTGTCGACCTTCCTGCTCGGCATGCTCATCGCCCTGCTCTTCAACGACCCGCGGCTCAAGGGCAAGGCGATCTACCGCTCGCTGCTGATCCTCCCGTACGCGCTGCCGGGGTTCATCACGGCGCTCGTGTGGCGGGGCATGTTCAACCAGGACTACGGCCTCATCAACGGCACCCTCGGCCTCAACGTCGACTGGCTCGGCTCACCCTGGGGGGCCAAGGCCGCCATCCTGATCACCAACCTGTGGCTCGGCTTCCCCTACATGTTCATCGTCTGCACCGGCGCGCTCCAGTCGATCCCGAAGGATGTGCGGGAAGCGGCGATCATCGACGGCGCCAACGCCTTCCGCACCCTGCGCTCGATCATCATGCCGCTGCTGCTCGTGGCGGTGGGCCCGCTGCTCATCGCGTCGTTCGCCTTCAACTTCAACAACTTCGGGCTCATCTACCTGCTCACCAAGGGTGGCCCGTTCGACGGCAACGACACGAGCATCGGCTCGAGCGACCTGCTCATCACGTACGCCTACCGGCTCGCCTTCTCCGGCAGCGCGCCGAACTACGGCTTCGCGGCTGCGGTGTCGGTCGTCATCTTCATCATCGTCGCGCTCATGACGATCCCGGCGTTCCGCCAGACCAAGGCCCTCGAGGAGGTCAACTGATGTCCACCGTGAACGCCCCCGTGCCCACCGACCCCCGCTTGGAGACCAGAGTCGAGGCCGCGGTGGGGCGCCACAGCGAGACGCCGGACCGCGGCGGCCTGGGCGGGCGGGTCTGGTGGCGGCACCTGCTCGGCATCCTGGCCCTCGTCTGGGCGCTCTTCCCGATCGTCTTCATCTACTCGGCGGCCACCAACCCGAGCGGCACGCTCAACACGGCCAGCCTCCTGCCGTCGGGGTTCTCGCTGAGCAACTTCGACAAGCTGTTCTCGGACCCGGCCCGCCCCTACTGGAGCTGGTACAAGAACTCGATGATCATCTCCGGCTTCGGGGCGCTGGCGGCGGTGTTCATCGGGGCCTGCGCGGCCTTCGCGTTCTCCCGCCTGCGGTTCACCGGGCGCCGTCCCGGGATGCTCGCGCTCCTGCTCCTGCAGATGTTCCCCGCGATGCTCGCGCTGGTGGCGCTCTACATCACCTTCGCGAAGATCGGTGACGTCCTGCCGGCGTTCGGCCTCAACACGTCGATCGGCCTCATCCTGGCCTATCTCGGTGGCGCGATGGGGTCCAACGTCTGGCTGCTCAAGGGCTACTTCGACACGGTGCCGAAGGAGCTCGACGAGGCGGCGACGGTCGACGGGGCCAGCCACGCCCGGATCTTCTTC
This sequence comes from Intrasporangium sp. DVR, assembly GCF_040365325.1. Taxonomy (NCBI): domain Bacteria; kingdom Bacillati; phylum Actinomycetota; class Actinomycetes; order Micrococcales; family Intrasporangiaceae; genus Intrasporangium; species Intrasporangium sp. DVR. Next base: position 47,167 of record NZ_BAABZW010000020.1, read on the forward strand.
ACGATCACCTTGCGTCTGGTCATGCCCATCCTCGTGACGGTCTTCATGCTCGTCTTCGTCGGGCTCTACGGCGAGTTCATGCTCGCCAGCATCTTCCTCACCGACGTCGAGAACCAGACGCTCGGCGTGGGTCTCTACGGCATGACGCTCGGCAACGACGCGAACCAGTTCTTCGGCCAGTTCGCGGCCGGGGCCCTGCTCGCCTCGATCCCGGTCGTCGCGCTGTACCTGGCGTTCCAGAGGCAGCTGGTCGGCGGACTCACCCAGGGCTCCGTCAAGTGACCGACGCACCCGCGCTGGCCCCGTCGTGGCTGGCTCTGCCGCACCACGACGGGTCCACGCGGTACGTCGCCAACCCCACGCCGCGGCTCGGCGAGGTCGTCGAGGTGCTGGTGCGGGTGCCCCTGGGGGCGCAGGTCACCGGCGTGCACGTGCGGGTGACGCCCGATGGCGAGCAGGAGTTCGTGCCCGCGGTGCTGCTGCGGGAGACGGCGACCGATGCCTGGTGGGCGGCCCCCGTGCCGTGCCACAACCCGGTGACGAACTACCGGTTCCTCCTCGTCGGCGGCCCGACGAAGTATGCGTGGCTCAACGGGAGCGGCGTCCACCATCGGGACGTTCCCGACGCGAGCGACTTCCGGCTGGTGGCCCACGAGAGCCCGGCGCCGGAGTGGGCCGAGGGCGCCGTCGTCTACCAGATCTTCCCGGACCGGTTCGGCCGCTCGAGCGCCGCCGACCACCGGGCCCTGCCGGACTGGGCGATCCCGGCGCGGTGGGACGAGCCGGTCCAGACGAACCACCCAGCGGTCGCGCGCCAGCTCTACGGCGGTGACCTCGACGGCATCGTCGAGCACCTCGACCACCTCGTGTCGCTCGGCGTCGACGTCATCTACCTGACGCCGTTCTTCCCGGCGCGGTCGAACCACCGTTACGACGCCTCGTCCTTCGAGGAGGTCGACCCGCTGCTCGGCGGCGACGCGGCGTTGCGTCGGCTGACCGAGGCGGCCCACGCCCGGGGGATGAAGGTGATGGGTGACGTCACCACGAACCACACGGGCGCAGCCCACGAGTGGTTCATCGCGGCCAGCGGTCCCGACGGGAAGGACCGGCCGGAGCGGGACTACTACATCTGGGAGGACGGCGACTACGTCGCCTGGCTCGGTGTCAGGTCCCTGCCCAAGCTCAACCACCTCAACCCGGAGCTGCGGCACCGTCTCTTCGAGAGCCCGACGGGCGTGGTGCGCAAGTGGCTCGGCCCCGTCGGCGGCCTCGACGGGTGGCGAGTCGACGTGGCCAACATGACGGGACGGTGGCGGGCCACGGACGTCAACCACGACGTCGCGCGCCAGATGCGGCAGGCCATGGTCCGGCATGCGCCCGAGGCACTCGTCGTCGGCGAGCACTTCCACGACTACACCGTCGACCTCCCGGGCGACGGCTGGCACGGGGTGATGAACTACGCCGGGTTCTGCAAGCCGGTGTGGAACTGGTTGCGTGAGGAGGGTCCCGACCCCATGACGATGGGCGCTCCCGCGCCGCTTCCCGTGCTCGACGCGGCAGGGGTCGTCGAGACGATGCGCGACTTCACCTCGCGCATCCCGTGGCAGACCCTGGTCCACTCGTTCAACCTCGTCGGCTCGCACGACGTGACCCGCATCCGCACCCTGGTCGGAGGGGACAGCCGACTCGTCGACGTGGCCGCCGCACTGCTGTTCACCATGCCGTCGATGCCGATGCTGACCTATGGCGACGAGATCGGGATGGAGGGGGAGTTCGGCGAGGACGGACGGCGCCCCATGCCGTGGGCCGAGTCGGAGTGGGACCTGAGACTCCTGGAGGTCTTCCGGCGGCTCATCGCAGCGCGTCGCGGCTCGGACGCCCTACGGCGCGGTGGACTACGGTGGGTCCATGCGGACGGCGACGCGATCGTCTTCCTGCGCGAGACAGTCGGTGAGTCGGCTCTCGTCCACGTGGCGCGGGCAGCCCACGGGCCGGTCGAGGTGCCGCTCCACCTGCTCGAGGGCGTGCAGACGGGGCGTGCGGCCTACGGGACGCCGCTCGACATGACCACGGTGGCTGTCACACTGACCGCCACGGAGCCGGGGGCCCGGGTCTGGGTGTGGAAGCCGACGGACGGGGGCGCGGAGCCGCGCCGAAAGAGGGAGTCATGAAGGCGCGACTGCGCGACATCGCGGTGCAGGCGGGAGTGTCCGAGGCGACCGTCTCCAGGGTGCTCAACGGCAAGCCGGGCGTGGCCGACTCGACCCGCCAGTCCGTCCTGACGGCACTCGACGTCCTCGGCTACGACCGCCCGAGCAGACTGCGTCGCAAGAGCGCCGGGCTCGTCGGCCTGATCGTGCCCGAGCTGACCAACCCGATCTTCCCGGCCTTCGCGCAGGAGATCGAGACCTCGCTGGCGCAGAACGGCTACACGCCGGTGCTCTGCACCCAGACCGCCGGGGGAGTCCACGAGGACGACTACGTCCAGATGCTGCTCGACCGCGGCGTCGCCGGCATCATCTTCATCTCCGGCCTGCACGCCGACACGAACACCGACCCCGACCGCTACATCGCGCTGCGTGAGCGCGGGCTGCCGCTCGTTCTCGTCAACGGCTACATCGAGGGCGTCGACGCGCCCTTCATCTCCAACGACGAGGTCGCTTCGATGGGCCTCGCCCTCGAGCACCTCGTCAGTCTCGGCCATCGGGAGATCGGGCTGGCCGTCGGTCCGGAGCGGTTCGTCCCGGTCATCCGCAAGATCGCCGGCTTCCGCAACTCCATGCAGGAGCTGCTCGGCCGCTCGGACGTGGATGACCTCATCGAGCGCTCGCTCTTCTCGGTCGAAGGTGGGGCCACCGCGGCCGGACGGCTCATCGACAAGGGCTGCACGGCCGTCGTGTGCGGCTCGGACATGATGGCCCTGGGCGTCATCCGTGAGGCCCGCAAGCGTGGGCTCAACGTGCCCCGCGACTTCTCGGTCGTCGGCTACGACGACTCGCCGCTCATCGCGTTCACCGACCCGCCGCTCACGACCGTTCGTCAGAGCGTGCCGTCGATGAGCGCGGCGACGGTGCGCGCCCTGCTCGACGAGATCGCCGGGCAGCCCTCGCCCCGCGCGGAGTACGTCTTCCGCCCCGAGCTCGTCGTGCGCGGGTCCACGGGTGCCCTTCGGCGCTGACGCGCGTCGGCCGTATGCCGCTGGGCCCGCTCCCGCTCCGACGTGACCTCGGCTGCCCGGTGGAGTCCTGGGTGCGCTCCCGGGGCCACCGGGGACGGCAGGGTCAGCGAGCCGACGCGAGCCGCTCGAGGGCTGCGACGACCGCGGCCTCGTCGTCGACGCGGTAGCGAGCGGCGGTCGATCCCGGCCCGACCTTGACCGTGACGTCCTCAGGACGGGTCATCCGGGTGAAGACGTCCTCGTCGGTCACGTCGTCGCCGAAGTAGACGCGCGACGTCACGCCCCGGGCACGGCCCAGCGCGGTGACCGCGGAGCCCTTGTCGGCGTGCGACACGGACAGCTCGAGCACCGACTTGCCCTTGAGGACCTTGACCCCGGGACGGCCCAGGGCCAGCTCCCGGGCCTCGGTGACCGCCGCGTCGGCGATGTCGTCGTCGAGCCCGCGGGTGTGGACGACGATGGCAGCGGCCTTGTGCTCCAAGGATGCCCGTGGGTGGCGCTCGGAGATGAGGCGCGTGATGTCGGTGGTGAGCGAGTCGAGCACCTCCTTGTCCTCCTGGGTGACCGCTGCAGCCTCCATCGCCTCCCGGACGTCGTCGTTCGACGACTCGGCCCCGTGGCTGCCGATGAGGACGATCGGCTCTGCCTCGGCGACTCCCGTCAGGGCGCGCAGGGTGTCGAGGTCGCGACCGGACACGAGTGCCACCGTCGTTGCCGGCAGGGCGGCCAACGCTCGCAACGCCTCCAGGCCGCCCGGCGTGGCCCGCACCGCCATGGGGTCGACGTCGAACGGGGCGAGCACGCCGTCGAAGTCGGTGGCGACGAGCAGTCCCGGGGCCGAGGCGGCCACGTCCAGGGCGTCGTGGAGTGTCGCGGTGCGGTTCACGTGGCGGTTCTCCCGCTCATGGCCCGGACCGGCACCCCGTCGGTCTCCGTGAGGGGGCCTTCACTGACGGTCGCCGTGGGAGCCGACTCGTGGGGTGCCACCGGAGCGGAGGTCGCTCCGCCTCGCGGGTCGGGCGCCGGCACGTCGGGCGCCGCGTCGAGGGCGGCCAGGTAGCGCCTGGCCCAGCGCTGGACGTCGTGGTCCGCGACGCGACGGCGCAGGGCGCGCATGATCCGCTCCCTGTCGCGCTTCGGCGTGTTGATCGCGCGGAGCATGGCCTGCTTGAGGCCCTCGATGTCGTGCGGGTTGCAGGTGAAGGCCTGGTGCAGCTCGTGCCAGGCGCCGGTGAACTCGCTGAGGACCAACGCGCCGCCCAGGTCGTGGCGGCAGGTGACGTACTCCTTGGCGACGAGGTTCATGCCGTCGCGCAGCGGCGTGACGAGCATGACGTCGGCGGCCTGGAAGAGGGCAGCCATCTCCTCGCGCGGGTAGGAGTGGTGCAGGTAGTGGACGGCGGGCGCGCCGATCTTGCCGAGCTCTCCGTTGATCCGCCCCACGGTCTGCTCGATCTCCTCGCGCAGCGAGCGGTAGGCCTCCACGCGTTCCCGGCTCGGTGTGGCGACCTGCACGAGGGTGACGTCCGGTGGTCCGATGTGGCGCTCGAGGAGGAGCTCCTCATAGGCCTTGAGCCGGTGCCGGATGCCCTTGGTGTAGTCCAACCGGTCCACGCCGAGCATGAGGACCTTCGGGTTTCCGAGGCTCTCGCGGATCTCGTCGGCTCGCGCCTTGACCTCGGGGCGCTTGGCGAGTGCCTCGAGTCCTTGGTAGTCGATGGAGATGGGGATGGCCGTCGCTCGGACTCGGCGGTGGGACCCGTCGTCGAGGGCGACGCGCTCACCCTTGGTGCGCAGGCCGAGGAGCTGGCGGCACGCGCGCACGAAGTTGCGCGCGTCGGCCTGGCGCTGGAAGCCCAGGAAGTCGGCCCCGAGCAGGCCCTCGAGGAGGCGGGCGCGCCACGGCAGCTGGGCGAAGAGCTCGACGGGCGGGAACGGGATGTGGTTGAACCAGCCGATCCGCACGTCCGGGCGCAGCTCGCGAACGAAGGCCGGGGCCAGCTGGAGCTGGTAGTCCTGGATCCAGACGCGGGCGCCCGGCGCGGCCTCCTCGGCCACCGCTTCGGCGAACCGCCGGTTGACGCGCACGTAGGCGGCCCACCATTCGCGGTGGAACGAGGCCGGGACGATGACGTCGTGGTAGATCGGCCACAGGGTGTCGTTGCTGAACCCCTCGTAGAAGTCGCGGACCTCCTCGGCGCTGAGACCGACCGGCCGCAGGTGCATGCCGTCCTCGTCGAAGGGCTCAGGCGCCTCACCGGCATCGCCGGACCAGCCCACCCACGCGCCGGGGTTCGACCGCATCACCGACTCCATGGCGGTCACGAGGCCGCCCGGGCTGCGGCGCCATCCGACGTTGCCCTGCTCGTCGACCTGCTTGTCGACGGGGAGGCGGTTCGCGGCGACGACGAGGTCGAATCTCTTCCTGGGGGACGTCACCGAATCAACTCCTGGCGGTGATCTTTCAGATGTCTGGCCCGATCAGGATGACCCCGGACGGGCGTGGGGGCGACGTGTCTCACTCTAACGACCGCAGCTCTGGCGCCTGGAGTGGTCCCGTTCTAGGGTCGTCCCAAGGGCAGGCCGCAGTCTGGGTTGCCCGCACATCTCGGACATACCCGTTCGTCGAGGAGGGCTAGCGTGAAGATTTCTGACGTTTTGCGCCACAAGGGTGGCGAGGTCGTCACCGTCAAGCCCGACGACACCGTCTCCACCCTGCTGGCCAAGCTGGCGGAGCACCGGATCGGCGCCTGCGTCGTCAGTGCCGACGGCACCCATGTCGATGGGATCGTGAGCGAGCGTGACGTCGTCCGCCACCTCCACTCGGCGGGCCCGGCGATCCTCGAGGGAAGTGTCGCGACGATCATGACGAGCGACGTGACGACGGGCACGGCGCACGACGACGTCGCCGACATGGCCGGCACGATGACCGAGCTGCGCGTCCGGCACGTGCCGATCCTGGACCCCGACGGCAGGCTCTCGGCGATCGTCAGCATCGGTGACATCGTCAAGCACCGGCTCTCGGAGCTGCAGTCGGAGCGCGACCAGCTCCGCGACTACATCACGCACTGAAGGCGCACTGACGGCGCGCCGCCCGGCGCGGCCCCAGGCGGGCTCGACGAGGCCCTCGGTCAATTACCGTAGGGGCATGCCTGCGCACGACCGGACCCGCTGGGTGCCCGCACCCCCGGTGGGTGCGCGGCGCACCGGTCCGGACGGAGCGGCCGGCGGAGGTCGGCCCCGCCACGAGCGGATCGGCAGCTACCGTCTCGTCGAGGAGATCGGCGAGGGCGGGATGGGGGTCGTCCACCTGGCCCTCGACCCTCGCGGCCGCGCGGTCGCGATCAAGGTGCTGCGACCCCACGTCGCCACCGACGACGAGGCGCGACTGAGGCTGCAACGCGAGGTCGACACGCTCTCGCGCATCCGCGACCACCGGGTCGCCACCGTCATCGACGCCGACGTGATGGCTCCGCGGCCCTACATCGTCACGCGCTACGTCCCGGGTCCGGCCCTGGACGACTGGGTGGAGGAGCACGGCCCCCTGGACCCGGACGCGTTGCTCCAGCTCGCCTGTGGGACTGCTGAGGCGATCCGGGCCATCCACGCCAGCGGCGTCGTTCACCGCGACATCAAACCCGGCAACGTCCTTCTCGAGGACGGTGAGCCGGTCCTCATCGACTTCGGCATCGCCCACATCCAGGATGACGTTCGTCACACCATGGGTGGCCTCGTGATGGGCACTCCCGGCTACCTCTCGCCGGAGCTCGTCGAGGGGGCCGCGATCACCGACGCGACCGACTGGTGGGGCTGGGCGGCCACGATCACGTTCGCGGCCTCCGGCAGGCCGCCGTTCGGTCGCGGCCGGATGGACGTGGTGCTGGCCAAGGTCCGTGCGGGCGAGGTCGACCTCGACGGCGTCGACCCGAGGCTGGTGCCGCTCCTGCGAGCATCCCTGTCGCCCAACCCTGGCGGCCGGCCTCACGCCGACGACGTCATCGACGCCCTGGCCCGGTTCGCCGCGGGGCGGGCCGCCACCGTGCCGACCCCCCACGGGGGCACCTGGGACAACGCCATCGGGGAGACCACCGCGGTCGAGGTCCCGACTCCGGGCGCGACCGAGGTCTTCCAGCCGCGGAGCACGGCAGTCCACCCGGTGCTGCCCACCCCACCACGCGCCTGGCCCGCGCCTCGTGCGGAAGCGAGCCCAGCGGCATACGGCCGGCTCGAGGACGACGACGAGTGGGAGGACGACTACCACGACTACGACGACGGCGCCTACCCCCCCGCCCGAGAGGGAGATCCGCGGATCGGACTGCCCAGGCGGACCGGCACGCTGGCGGCGGCTGCGCTGGCCTGGCTCGGCGCTCTCGCCCTCTGGCCCGGGTTCGCCGTCGTCGCGCTCGTCGGCTGGTCCGTCGTCGCCCGAGCCGTGGATCGCTCGATGACCGGGCTCGTGCTGCGGCGCTTCGACCACGGGCGGCGTCCGAGCGACGTGCCGTGGGCCGTCGTCACGAGCCCGTGGCACCTCGTCGTCGGCGCCGTCGCGACTGCGGTCGCGCTGCTGCTGCCGGTCGCGGTGGCCGTCGCCGGGGTCTTCTCCGCGGCGCTCTTCCTCAGTGGGACCGTCGGGAGCGAGCTCGACCCGGGCACATCCGCAACCCTGCTCGCTGGGGGGGCGCTGGGCCTCGTCATGCTGTGGTGGGGGCCCGGGCGGACCTCGCTGCGGCGGGGGACGCGCTCGATCGTGCGCCGACTCGTGCCTGCCGGACCTCCCAACCAGGTCGTGGGCCTCGTGCTCTCGGCCGGTGGGATGGTGGTCGCCCTCGTGGGGTTGAGCCGGGGCGTCAGCACGTGGTCCCCGTTCGGTGGAGGTCCGTTCGGGCCGTGAGGCGCGCAGGCGGATCAGAGATCGAGTAAAGAGATGGTCAAGTGAAGATCACGAAAAGATCTCGGATCTGCTTGTCACCGCCCTCTCCGTCACGTAGCGTCAAGCCTCGATGGCCTCCGCACCACTCCCTCGAGCGGGCGGTCGTCACCACATTGGCTCCACACGGTGTGGCATGACAATTTCACAACGCCACCCATAAGCGGTCCCTGAAGCGCCGAGCCTCGCCAGCCAGGGACGTCACCGGAAGACCCGGATCGCGCGAGGACGGGGGACCCAAGTGTGCCGGCGCTCCGCCGGCTGGGGGTGAAGTCGCCACCGCGACAGGGCCAACCTGACGGCCCCAACCCGACAGCTAACCCCGCAGGCGCCCGTCAGGAAGGGATCCCCCATGCACTACCAGCCGAAGCACGCTGCCCAGAAGCGTCCCCGGGTCAAGCAGCGCATCGCCGGCGTCGGCCTCGCCGGAGCGGCCACCGTCCTCGGCGGAGTCGCCACCGCGGGCACGGCCCGGGCCGACGGCTCCGTGTGGGACCGCGTCGCGCAGTGCGAGTCGAGCGGCAACTGGAGCATCAACACCGGTAACGGCTACTACGGCGGCCTGCAGTTCTACCAGCCCACGTGGGCCGGCTACGGCGGCCTGCGGTACGCGCCCCGCGCGGACCTCGCCACCCGGGCCGAGCAGATCGCCGTCGCCCAGCGCGTCCTGGCGGCGCAGGGGCCCGGGGCCTGGCCGGTCTGCTCCGTGCGAGCCGGTCTGACCAGGGCCAACGGCGGTGCCACGAGCGCCCCGGTCCGGGCCAGCCGGAGCGCCACGAAGACGACGACGAAGAAGACCTCGACCAAGAAGACGTACGCTCCCTCCCGCCCCAAGACGGTCAACCGCGCGCCTGCCGTGTCGACCGGCCGGGGCGCCAAGGTCACGGTGCGGTCCGGTGACACCCTCTCCGAGCTCGCCGCGAAGCACGACGTGCGCGGCGGCTGGCAGGCCCTCTTCAGCGCCAACCGCGGCACCATCCGCAACGCCAACCTGATCTACGTCGGACAGGTCATCCGGCTCCCCTGAGCGGACCTCTTGCCCTGACGGGCTGCACGGACCGGGCGGTCCCGTGACCACTTCCCCCTGAGTGGCCGCGGGGCCGCCCTCCTTTTCCCGTATGCCGCTGGGCTCGGTTACGCTTTCGCCGTCCCTCACCGGCGTGGCGGGGGCCTGCTGGCGTGGCGCAATCGGTAGCGCACCTGTCTTGTAAACAGGTGGTTAGGGGTTCGAGTCCCCTCGCCAGCTCAGACGCCGACATCGCCCTGACCTGCATCGATGCGGGTCGGGGCGATTCGTCATTTCGGGCCGAGGGCCTCGTGATCGGGGTTCTGCTAACGCGGTTGCTAACAGGGGCCATCGGGTCAGCCCTCGTCGGCAGTGTCGACGAGGCTCGCGAAGACGGTCGCGACCTCGGCCGCCTGGTCGGCTAACACGTGGGCATAGGTGCGCAGGGTCACCGCAGGATCCGCGTGCCCGAGGCGGCGGGCGACGACGTGGACCGGTACGCCGGCCCTCAGCAGGAGAGTTGCGTGGACGTGCCTCAGGTCGTGGAACCGGATCCGGGGGAGGGGAGTGGCGCCGTCGGGTAGGTGGTCGTTGTACTCGGTGATCCGCTTGCTCATGAGCTGAGTGGGGGAAGACGGGTAGAGGGGCGCGCCGATCTCCCGTCGGAAGACGAGATCTCCGGGGACCCACGACTGCATGGCTCGCTGACGCTCCACCTCCTGGCGGGTTCGGTGCTCACGAAGAGCCGCGACGGTGCCGGGGTCGATGGAGACGATGCGCGACTGGCCGGCCTTGGTCGTTCCGGCGACAAGCTGCGAGTCGATGACCTGGACCGTGCCGGTGATGTGGACGCGCGGGTTGTCGCCGTCGAGCGTCACGTGATCCCAGCTGAGATTGAGCAGCTCGCCGCGCCTCGCGCCGGTGTATGCGGCGAGGCGGAAGAGGGCGAAGAGTCGGTGATCCTCGAGGAGCGCGAGGAAGGTTCGCAGGTCCTCGGCAGTCCAAGACACGTCGACGCGGTCGCGGCCCTTCTCCTGCCGCGGGCGCTTGGCCCGGACGGCGGGATTGGACGACAGCAGCTGGTCGGCGTGGACGGCGTCGTTGAGTGCCTTGCGCAGCAGCGCGTGCACATGGTTGACCGTGCGCGAGGAGAGCGGACGGCCTGCCTTCCCGCCGTGCGCCAGCAGGTCGCGGTAGAGCGTGCTCAACGTCGAGGGCTTGACCGCCTGCAGTCGCATCGACCCGATGTGCGGGACGACGTACATGGAGATGAGTTCGGCGTAGCCGGCACGGGTGCGCGGCTTGACCTCGAGGGCGTGGACCGCGAGCCAGTCCGTGAGGAACTGCCTCACGGTGACGCTGTTGGAGTGGACGTACTCGCCACGACGGGCAGCGACCCGGGCGGCGTCCCTGGCCTCTTTGGCCTCCCGCTCGGTGGGGAAGCCGCCCACCCATCTGGGCTTGCTCACTCCTCGTGCGTCGGTGACGCGGATGACGTACGACCAGGAGTTGCCGCGTCTGATCACGCCATCGCGAAGCTGCGCCATCAGGCGAAGGTCCGGTCGAGTGCCTCGACGAAGGCCAGCACGTCGCACCCTCGCACGCGGCGGACACCGTCGATCTTCACCGAGGGCAGGGCTCCGGAGCGCACGAGCTCGTAGACCTTCGAGCGGCTGACGCTGAGGAAGTGGGCCACCTCCGGGATCCGGTAGAGCAGTTTGTCGTTCATGCCGCTGAGTCCTTCCCCTGATCTGAATCGGTTGCCGAACTGCTGTCCACAGGTGGTGAGCCGCGTGGCGCCGCGAGGGCTTTGGCCTGCTCGTACTGCACGCGCCATCGCTGGGCTTGCCGGAGCGATTGGGCGATGACGGTGGTGTAGTCCCTCTCCGGCACCGGGACGTCTTCCCAGACGAACCGGGGCTGCCCGTCGGTGTCGAGGACGTCGGCTGCCATCCGGTCCGCGTCGGGGGCGTCGATGCCGGCCTCGTGGAGGACTTCGCGGACGACGGCGGCTCGGTCGGCGCGGTGCTGGCTGAGGGTCTTGCCGGACCACTGCCGGGAGACCAGGACGCGGCGGCCGCCGAGGCCGAGGTGCTCGCGGTCGTGGGCCTTGGACGGGCACTGCCCGGGGATGAGGCCGGGGCCGGCGTCCTTGGGCTGGATGCCGTAGCGGATCCAGTTCGCGCAGGCCGGGGAGCAGGGCAGCCAGCGGACCTCGCGGTGCAGCCGGTCGATGTGCCGCTCGTACGCGACCGCGCCCGGGCCGGGGTCCTCGTCGTCGGTGTGGTCGGTGGGCGTGGCGTAGGTGTCGGCGACGGACTTGGTCAGGTACTTGCACAGGTACCGCACGGCCCGGTCCGAGTCGGGGGTGCCGCCGAGCAGGCCCTTGATGTCAACCTGAGATCCGAGTCGCAGGACGTGCATCGGCTCGGCGTCGTCTTCCTGGTCGAGCTCGTCGAGGGCCTCGTCCCAGGTCGGCAGGGCTGCTCCGGTGTCGGGGTCGAGGTAGCCGCCGAGGTCCTCGTGCCAGCCGGGCAGGTAGTCGTTGTCGTAGATGACTTGGTCGATGGGTGGCCACCAGATCGCGGCGTAGGTGGCTTTGGCGACGGCCTTGATCGTCGCGCGGGGGATGGCGCCGCGGACGGCGGCGTGCAGGTGCGGGGCGAGGCGTCGTTGGGGTTCGACGGCGGCGAAGTACTGGACCTTGTACCCGGCCGCGCGGCGCAGGTTCTGCCAGAACCGGTCCACCAGGCGCGGGAAGAGCAGCGCGTCGAGGGCGGCGCGCCGGTAGTCGTAGCTCCTCGGGTTACGAGGCACGCCCGTGCCGGGGATCACCTTCCCGTACGAGGGCAGCGTGATCGTGACGAACATCGAGGGCCGATAGGTGCGGCCGGTTTTCTCGTCGGTGAACGCGCGGCCGATGGTGCGGTCTTCGACGGGCAGCACGGGCAGGTCCGGGAAGCCGGGCAGGTGCCGGGTCGAGCGCACCCTGCGTGCCTTCTCGACCGCCTCCTCCTCGTCGTCGCCCTGCTCATCGTTCAGCTCGTCCTCGAGGTCGACGTCCGGGTCCTCGCCGTCAGTCCCGGTGTGGCGGGGTGGGTCCTCGGTGAGGTGCCAGCCCTCCCGGCACTGCTGCATCCGAACCCGGCGAGCCTTCTCCGCGCAGGAGGGGCAGACCTTCTCCCGCGTGGAGCCGCACGGCAGCGGGATGGTGGTCACGGCCCCGGTGAGCCGGTCGGTGACCTTGCGCAGCAGCGGCCGGATGCACACCCCGGCGCTGGAGGCGGCGGCGACGGCCATGTCGGTGGTGACGCCCAGGTCGACGTTCACGCCGCACCCCCCAGCTCGACGTCCGCAGGGGCGCGTCGTTCGTGGATGCGCATGAGATCCGGCGCGTTCGGGTCGTGGTACCGCCCGGCCCAGAACCCCGCCGTCACCCGGAGCCGGTCGGCCTGCTCGGCGCACTGCCGCTTGACGGGGCACACGTGGCAGGTGCGGGTCATCGCGGCGAGCTGGCCGAGGGTCGCGTCGAACCACTCGCCCGTCCACGGCAGGTCCGGCCGCTCCACGACGCAGGCCGCCGAGTCGATCCACTCGTTCCCCCGAGCCATGGGTTACGCCGCCTCAGGCCCGAAGTCGCCCGACTCCACCGACTCCGACCCGGTCGTGCGGGGCTGACGGGTGCGGGGCTTCCGAGGCGACCGCGGCTTGCGCCCGGCCGGGAAGTCCTGAACCCGAGCGGAGGGGACGTCCTCCGAAGGAGGCACGTCGTCATCCACCGGCACCTCCGGCGCAGCCGCATCAGCAACCGAGACCGCCTCCTCAACGACGAGGGCGGGGTACGTGGCGGCGGTGTGACGGACGAGCTGGTCGGGCCAGTAGTCGGCGCGGACCCGGTCGAGGGTGCCGTCCTCCTCGACGACCCACGCCGACCCCGGGGCAGCTGGGGAGAGCCGGTGTGCGGGTGCGAGGGCGGCGGTGCCGTCGCCGAGGACCATCCGGGTCTCCTCCGGGGACCGGAGGCGCAGGGCGATGGTCTGGGTGAACAGGCCGCGCATGCCGACGACCTCCTTGCGTGGGTCCTGCACGCACGCCAGGACGACGACGCCGAGGGCTCGGCCCTGGGTGAGGACCTCCGAGAGCAGCCGGGAGGCTTCCCGCTTGGTGTCGCTCTCGGCGTACGCGGTCAGGGCGGCGAGCTCGTCGATGACCAGGACGTGCAGCGGGTCGCCCGGCCGCGGTACGTGGAGGCGGGAGACGCCGGCCATGGACCGACCGCGCTCCTCGACCACCGTCAGCAGTCGGCGCAACGTCGCGATGGCGTCGGTCGGGGTGATGGCGACGGTGGTGAACAGGGGCCGGCCCATCATCACCTCGACACCGCGCTTGAGATCGACACCCCAGAGCCGGACGAGGTCGGCGCGGACAGCAGGGGCGAGGCCACCGCAGACACCCCACAGCATCGAGCCCTTCCCCGAGCCGGAACAGCCCACGACGAGGGTGTGGCGGCCGCGGACCTGCAATGCCCAGGCGGTGCCGTCCTGGCGACGCCCGAGCGTCACAGTGTCCACGGTCAGGTCATGCCCAACGGGCGATGGGATGACGGCCTCTGCCGGGTGGGCGAGGGCCTCCCGCATGACCAGGTCGACGTCGAGCACCGAGGGTGTCCAAGCCTTGACCCGGTAGGAGACGGCGGAGAACGCGGCGGCGAACGCGGGCGCGGCCTTCTCCAGATCCTCCAACGTCTGCCCGATCCGGGCCTTGACCCTCAGGGTCAGGGTGTCGCCCTTCGTGAGAGCGTCCATCAGGCGCGGGTGGACCCACTCCGACGCCGTCGAGGTCGTCGAGACCAGAAGCCAGCTGTCGCGTTTCGGGGCGAGGGACCAGGAGCGGCGGCGCACTTTCCGCTGCACCGACAGGCCACACTCCCGAGCGAGCTTCGGCCAGATCCGGCGAGCCCGGTGCCGCCACCCCCACCGGCGCGACGGGCCAGCGCAGAAGCGCTCGTACCCGACCGGCCAACCCCACTCCCACAGCGCCGAAACAAGCCCCGGCACAAGGCCGAGCAGCACGAGCAGGCGGCCCTTCCCCGGCTGCCCGAGCGGGAACGCGACCAGGGCGGCGGCGAGGACGACCCAGAACACGAACCGCCCGTGTCGAGCCATCCAGCGGACCCCGAGCCGCGCGACCTCGAAGCTCGAGGCTGCAGCGGTGTGAGTCAGCCGGGCGGCCCGGGAGCCGACCGAAGCCGACCCCCGAACCATCCCCTGCGTTGCGGCGGTCATGGTCAGGCCGCCTTCTGACCCTGCTGGGCGGGCTTGCCCTCGTCGACGAGCCGCTCGGCCCGCCACATCTCCGAGAGGCCACCGGCCTTGTTGACCCGCGCCTCGACCGTCAGGCCGACGAACTCCACCGGCGCGAACTCCCCCGTCACCGGACGGTGCGGGCAGCCGACCTCGACCAGGGCCGTGGCCATCGACTCCCGGCCGAAGCTCGACTGCTTGAAGACGACCTCCACCTGCCACAGCGGCATCCCCGTCGCCTCGTCCCGCGCCTGCGTCTCCGAGGGGCGGCGCTTCCCGTCCTTCTCCTCCCACTCCTTGACCTCGTTGACGATCCCCGTCGAGCGCATCGACTGCCGCTTGCTGTCTACCGCGTAGAACGACATCGGACTCCACCTTTCTGTATGGCTAGGTTGGCTAGCCAAGTGACGATGAAGCCAGACTGGACCAACTTGGCTAGCCAAGTCAAGACGAAACGACGATTTGGCTAGGCGAGTTGGTCAAATCGCTACCCTTGGGGGCATGAGCCTCGACCCGGACGACCCGCGCCCGCCATACCAGCAGGTGGCAGCCTCCCTGCGCGCGGCGATCCTGACCCGCAAAATCGCCCCGGGGGACAAGCTGCCCTCACAGATGGAGCTCGGCCGGCACTACGGCGTCGCACGGATGACCGTCCAGCAGGCGCTGCGCATCCTCAAGGACGAGGGCCTGATCGTCTCTCGCCAGGGCAGCGGCGTCTTCGCCCGAGCCCGTACCGAGAAGCCCATCGGCCTGCGGCCCCACATCGAGCGCGCATTCGAGCAGCCCCAGGTCGAGATCGACTTCTCCGGCTACACCGCCGAGACCCTCCACGGCATCATCGCCGAGCCCCTGGACAAGATCCGCTCCGGCCGGCTCACCCCACAGTCCATCCGGATCCGCATGCTGCTCTCGGATATGAACCGGCCTCTATCCCTTCCGGTCCGGACAGACGGCGACGTCGAAGCCTCCGGCCCGGTCCGGCAGCGCATGGCTGACATCAGCGCCCGCCACGCCGGAGCCATCGAAGCCACCGTCGAGGAACTCTGCGACCTCGGCCTGGTCCCCGAGTGCAGCATCGAAACCCGGCTGCACGGCTCCGCGCCGCTGTTCAAGGTCTACATCGTCAACCGGACCGACGCCTTCTTCGGCTACTACCCCGTCGTCAAACACGACGTCCGCATCGGCGGGAAGAAGCAGGCCATCTTCGACCCCATGGGCAAAGACGCCGTTCTCTTCCAACGGACCGACGACGGGGACCCCGACTCCACCGACTCCCAGTTCGTCACCCAGACCCGACAATGGTTCGACAGCGTCTGGAACACCATCGCCGCCCCCAAACAGCCGTGACCAGCGCCGACGAACTCGTCCACGCCGCCAAGGCGATCCTCCTCGACTTCGACGGACCCGTCACCCCCCTCATGCCGGCCCCGGTTAACGCCCTGGCGGCCGATGCGGCCCGAGCAGCACTGAAGGGCGTGGAACTCCCGGCGGACGTCGCGACGACCACGGACCACTTGACCGTGCTCCGGTGGACCGCCAGCGGCGCACCCGACCGGCTCGCCGACGTTGAAGACGCCTGCGTCACAGCAGAAATCGCAGCCGCACGAATCAGCGAGCCCACAGCCGGCGCCCTCGACTTCCTCCGCTGGTGCCAAGAGCAAGGCAAGCCCGTCGTGATGGTCAGCAACAACGCCGCAGAAGCGATCACCACCTACCTCCACCGCTTCGAGGCCACCAGCCTCGTCCGAGGCATCGTCGGCCGCGAACCACGACGCCCCGACCTCCTCAAGCCCCACCCATCGCTCGTGCTCGCTGCGCTCGAGCTTGCCCAAGCCGAACCCGCACAGGCCGTCCTCATCGGAGACTCAGTTACTGACATCGAGGGAGCCCGCGCTACCGGAGTGCCGTCAATCGGGTACGCCAAGACCCCGGCGAGGGGGCGAGATCTCAATGAGGGCGGCGCCGACGCTCTCGTCGACACAATGGACCTTCGACGGCAGTAAACGTCCGACTCTGCCGATGAGCGCGCTTCGTCACAATGTGATGTCGCGGCCGCACACCGGTGTCTTCAGCCCGTTGTTCAGCCCTATGTTTCGGGCATGTCGACGACTCGCAGGCTGGCCGCTAGCGCCGTCGTAGGACTCGTCGCCCTTCTCCTTAGCGGTTGCACGCCACGACCGCCCGGCTTCGTTGTCGTTGGCCGTGACAGTCACGGCACCGCCATTGGAGGGATGGTCGTGTGCAGCGACCCTCCCGACCACGCCGTATTCGAGGCCATCGCGCAACTCGAGAAAGGCCCCCCGGCCGGGACGCGGGCGACATGGCAGTTCAAGCGCGAAGCGCTCCAGCAAGGGCCCACCATCACCTGGGCCCTGCTCGGTAGCACCGACCGCGACAACATCCGCTCCCTGACAACGCTGGAGGTCGCCCCAGAGGACGCGATGTCGCTCTACGTGCAAAGGGACCCCCAGGACGGCGCCTCCGGGATCGACTTCACTATGACTCAGGTCAACGAGCTCCCGATCTCGCAGTTTCTCTACAGAGACTCACACGACAAGCGTCGCGGTACCGAGGCCGACGTGCTCAGCGCCGCCCACTGCTAACGCTGAAGACGAGACGACCACCAACCGGTCTCACCAACGCTGCAACGTCCGGAGATGCCGCGCTGAGGGGGACTACGATCGCCCGACCATGCCGCCGAAGGCGCACAACATCAGAGCCATGACGATGTGTCAGTGACGTAGCGTCTGGGCGTGCACATACTTGACCTCGCCGCACGGAAGTTCTGGCGCGCCACGGGCCGTGCCGTGGATACGTGCGGTGCGGACTCGTGGCTGAGTGCTCCCACCAGCACGGGACAGGTGGTGCGCGACGGCTGGCTGCTCGCCGAGGCCGAGCGGCTGGGCGGCAGGATCGAGGTGGAGAGACCGGCGGCGGGATTGATCGCGTCGATGGCTGACCTCAACGGCCCGGGGTTCGACGCGAGCCAACTCGATCCGCTGGTGCGAAACTTCTACGAGCACACCGCACGGTGGCGCATGGAAGCGTGGACCAGCTGGTCACCGGCATTTTGGCCAGGCGGTGAACTGGTGTCGCGTCTCTTTGGCAAGCGCGTGCAGCAACTGGCGCTACCGATGCGTCCGCTGGACGTGGCACATGGCATCGACAGCCGGGTGTCCGTGATCTTGGATATCGCCGGCAGGCAGTTGGGCGCCGCCTGGCTACGTACACTCCGCGCTACGGGGGATTACGTCTTCAGTGGCTTCTACTCCGTCAGGTCACTACCCGGGGCGGACCGGCCCAGCGTGCACGTCGCATTCCCGCTGGAGGCCGGAAACGTACAGGTGTTTCTTCGGCCATACGCCGACGACGGCGCACTCGTGCTGAAGTCGCCTCGTGGAAGATTCGGGGACGACGGGGCCTATGTCCTCGTCGAGGACGGCGGATGCTCGTTCGCTGCTCGAGTGCCAGTTCATGAGTCGTTCCGCATCTATGTCGATCCCGGCGGGGTCCTTCGCACTGATCACGTGCTTCAGTTGTGGAACACGACTGCGATGCGTCTCCACTACAAATTGGAGCGCACCGATTAGCTCGCCGTTGTTGGAGAGCGCCTGACGTGGTGCTCACCCGGGTCTGGGCGGCCGTTTTGCTCCTTCTCGAACGTCCGCTCATCAGCGGGAGGTGTCTAGGGTGAGGGCTGGGTGCGGTGCCGGTGTCTCGTCGTCCGTCCCCCGGATTGCTAATCGAGCTTTCAGCGGCGCTCGGCAGCGTGTCCCCAAGCTGTGTCGACAGCGCGACGGAGCGCGATACCACGGGGGTTTCCTCAATGCCGCTCGCTCCCGCCTTATGAACGCCACACCGCGACCCTGGAAGGCGCGGTTCGTGCCGAAAGCGCACTAACCAGACCGCCTCACCGCACGTCAGAACCCTGCGTCGCTCGAGCCCCGAAAGTCTACAAACTCGGGCCGAACGACGACATCGAGCCGCTCCCGCCACACGGCACGTCCTGACGCGCTGAACCGATCGGGCGGGATGGGACAGGCGACCCGGTACCCGGGGCAGTTGAACAGGATCGACGCAAGATCGGCGTCGAACGTGGGCTGGAACACGCAGGCGCTCCTCGCTCTTGACTGCCAAGACAAAACCCAGCTGGGGTAGGGCCGCAAACCCTCGTTTAGGGGCTCGACACGTCAAAGAATCGAGGAGCAAAATTTTCGGCGCGCGCGCCTCGCGACTCACTGCTACCTTCGGGCTACGGGGGCGAACAAACATTGCTTGGCCCCTACAACTCACACAAGGAGGCAGCAATGCGCCGAAGTCAGCTGTTCGCTGGCGCCGCATCAATGCTCATGGCAATGGGCTTGTTTGCGGGTGCCCCATCATCCGTGGCCGATACTCGCCAAGAACGCGTCGTATCTCACGACGCCTTCGAGGTCGTAAAGACGGGCAAAGACGCCAACGGCCGCGTCTATCGCGTGGTTGAGTTGTTCACCCCATCGGAGAGTTCTGGATTCTCGGTGGGCGAGGGGAGTTTCTCGACATCCGAGCGCGGTGTTGAACGCGCCGAACTGAGAACGCTTCCGGCGCCCACAGGGAAACCCATCCTAAACCTCACCATCACTTCGTTCGCCGATGAAGTGCGGGTGGAATCGCCACGTGAGACACTGCGGACGTCAAAGGCTTCCGGGGCACTCGTCGCCGATGGGGGGCGCACCCTAGTCCTCCGCGGGCTTCAGCCCGGCGAGAGTACTCAGATAGAATTCGATTCCACCGGCAGCCAAGGGGAACAGATCACTCGAAGCCTACCCCTGAGAACCCTCGAGGCGAATACCGCGGCAGCGGCCCTGGCAACGGCGTTTCAGTATGCGAACGCGGTTCAGTACCAGACCTTCATCAGTCCTCAGTACGTTGGGATGGACCTCATGACCAACGTGGGATGCACTGAGGGGTACGCAATGGGTGGCCGCTATTTCGGTGGAGACAACCGAGGCTTTCGAGCACCGCCAGCGTCAAGTCCCGAGTGGGACACAGACCAGCGGTACCGGACAATGCAGTTCGCAGTCGTCAACTGGGACAATCCCGATGGCTACCGGATGATTGTTTTCAAGAAGGTTTCCGCCACTCGGCTCTACAACGCATCGAAAAGCCTGATTTCTACGCGAACGGCTAGCTCCAGCGGACTGGAGTTCAAAGAGGCGTCATCCTCCTCCACGTACGCGCAGGTGCGCTTCTCGACGGTCGTCGGCAACCCCTACTGCACTTTGGGAACGATCCGGTACAGCGTTTTGAACAGGATGTATCGGAGCGGGTTGGTTGAGACTGTGGGCTGGAAGAACCAGGCTCCCAGCCATGAAGTGTACGCACGTTTCAATGACTCACTCGGCAACGAATACTGGAAGACATTGGGCCAGTGGAACAACACTGGTTTCTATTGCCTCGTTGAGCCCGCCTGTTCCAATGTCACAGTGAGCAAGAGCGCCCGAGCCAGTTAATCTTCCACTTACCCAAGTCGGATCCTAGGGCGGCGCAAAAGCCCAGCACGCCCGCCCTAGGATCCGGCTCTGGGCGACAATTTGTCATGAACGATTGCGGCACCGATCAGGGACGCGAGAAATCCCGGCAATAGGAAGAACGGTATTAAGACGAGCCACCCGGGAACCAAATACAGCACTAGGACGACGGGGACTACTGCTGCTAGGGCCCAGGCCACCAAGCGAAAGAAACTCGCTTCGCCGACTTTCATCTGATATCGCCAGATGGCGCTTTGAAGCCCAGCCACTGCCACCATGGTCGCGTACACCGGCCAGAACTCGGGGAGACGTGCGGCGGCCCTTAAGATGTTGTGAATTCCCCCTGTGAGAACGATGTACGCGAGGAAGACAGATAAATAGAGCCCCACACTGACACAGAACAACATTGCAGTACATCTCCACGAGCAAAGGACGCGGCGATGCCTCGCGGGCTGACGGGTATCGTCGTCTGATCTTCTCAGAAACAAGTGGAATTGCTCCAATCTCGTTGGGCGCTAGCCCCAGGTGGTCGCTGGCCACACTCGACTATAACTCAAGCGATCCCGCACCGGCCGCATGCTCGCAAATGGAACCCGAGGGGACATCTCGAGTACTCTAAATGATACTCGCCTCTCTTAGAATGTTGAGACGAACGGCTGATATTCTCGTTTTTACCCCCCGGAGCGGGCGGCTACGCTCGCGCGTTGATGCCGCCGAAAGGCCAAATCTGGTCCGTCATTTCCTTCGTCGGGCGCGCAGGTCGCGCAGGGTGACGATGGGCAGACCTCCGAGCGCGGCCGTGATCTCGGCGAGCTCTTGCTCGGTCACGTTGAAGCACACGGAGTAGCCGGTGTCGGTCATCTCCGCGACCCATCGCATCGAGGCGTCGTACAACTCGACGTTGATCGACCACGGCGCGAAGGTGCGAAGGATCAACGCGTGGGCAGCGTCGCGAACATCCAGGTCGACGCCCATGCCGGGATCTCCCTTTGACGGCTCTTCGGAATCAAGCATGGGCTGGGCCTCGCCGGTA
>NZ_BAABZW010000021.1:0-5476 GCF_040365325.1 Intrasporangium sp. DVR
TGAATGGTTGTCCGGCTGCGTCCTACTCTCCCACACCGTCACCAGTGCAGTACCATCGGCGCTGAAGGGCTTAGCTTCCGGGTTCGGAATGGAGCCGGGCGTTTCCCCTTCGCTATGGCAGCCGTAACTCTATGGAGATATGTGTTGCGGGTGTGTCCCGTTTGTATCTCGGGAACCGCACAGTGGACGCGTAGCTTCTTTGTTGGTCAAGTTGTCGGCTTATTAGTACCGGTCAGCTCCACACATTGCTGTGCTTCCACATCCGGCCTATCAACCCAGTCGTCTAGCTGGGAGCCTCTCGGCCTTGCGGCCGTGGAAACCTCATCTTGAAACGTGCTTCCCGCTTAGATGCTTTCAGCGGTTATCACTTCCGAACGTAGCTAATCAGCGGTGCTCCTGGCGGAACAACTGACACACCAGTGGTTCGTCCATCCCGGTCCTCTCGTACTAGGGACAGCCTTTCTCAAGTTTCCTGCGCGCACAGCGGATAGGGACCGAACTGTCTCACGACGTTCTAAACCCAGCTCGCGTACCGCTTTAATGGGCGAACAGCCCAACCCTTGGGACCTACTCCAGCCCCAGGATGCGACGAGCCGACATCGAGGTGCCAAACCATGCCGTCGATATGGACTCTTGGGCAAGATCAGCCTGTTATCCCCGGGGTACCTTTTATCCGTTGAGCGACGGCGCTTCCACAAGCCACCGCCGGATCACTAGTCCCGACTTTCGTCCCTGCTCGACATGTCTGTCTCACAGTCAAGCTCCCTTGTGCACTTACACTCGAAACCTGATTGCCAACCAGGCTGAGGGAACCTTTGGGCGCCTCCGTTACCTTTTAGGAGGCAACCGCCCCAGTTAAACTACCCACCAGGCACTGTCCCTGATCCGGATCACGGACCGAGGTTAGATATCCAGAACGACCAGAGTGGTATTTCAACGTTGACTCCACCATCACTGACGTGACGGCTTCACAGTCTCCCACCTATCCTACACAAGCCGTACCGAACACCAATACCAAGCTGTAGTAAAGGTCCCGGGGTCTTTCCGTCCTGCTGCGCGTAACGAGCATCTTTACTCGTAGTGCAATTTCGCCGAGTTCGTGGTTGAGACAGTGGAGAAGTCGTTACGCCATTCGTGCAGGTCGGAACTTACCCGACAAGGAATTTCGCTACCTTAGGATGGTTATAGTTACCACCGCCGTTTACTGGCGCTTAAGTTCTGAGCTTCGCCTTGCGGCTAACCCGTCCCCTTAACGTTCCAGCACCGGGCAGGCGTCAGTCCGTATACATCGTCTTGCGACTTGGCACGGACCTGTGTTTTTAGTAAACAGTCGCTTCTCCCTGGTCTCTGCGGCCGATCACGCTCCCCCAGCAAGTGGGTTCACGATCAGGGCCCCCCTTCTCCCGAAGTTACGGGGGTATTTTGCCGAATTCCTTAACCACGATTCACTCGATCGCCTTGGTATTCTCTACCTAACCACCTGAGTCGGTTTGGGGTACGGGCGGCTCGAACCTCGCTAGAAGTTTTTCTCGGCAGCATAGGATCACCCTCTTCCCGCATTCGCGGTCACTATCAGGTCTCAGGCTTCATGAGGTCCGGATTTGCCTGGACCTCGCCCTACACCCTTGGACGTGGACTACCATCGCCACGCGGCGGCTACCTTCCTGCGTCACTCCATCGCTTGACTACTACAAGTTCGGTTCGTGCGCTCCACACGCCCGGTGACCCCGAAGGGTCGGTGGGCGTGCTTCAGGCACTTAGCATCACAAGCCTCGTCAGGGGCGGTTCTTCGCCGGTTCCGGAATATCAACCGGATGTCCATCGACTACGCCTGTCGGCCTCGCCTTAGGTCCCGACTTACCCAGGGCAGATTAGCTTGACCCTGGAACCCTTGGTTATTCGGCGGACGGGTTTCTCGCCCGTCTTTCGCTACTCATGCCTGCATTCTCACTCGTGTGGCCTCCACGGCTGGATCACTCCGCCGCTTCCCTGGCCACACGACGCTCCCCTACCCATCAACACGCCTGGACCGTGAACCCTCAGGTGTCACGGCCGAGCAGTATGTCAATGCCACAGCTTCGGTGGTGTGCTTGAGCCCCGCTACATTGTCGGCGCGGAATCACTTGACCAGTGAGCTATTACGCACTCTTTAAAGGGTGGCTGCTTCTAAGCCAACCTCCTGGTTGTCACAGCAACTCCACATCCTTTCCCACTTAGCACACGCTTAGGGACCTTAGCTGGTGATCTGGGCTGTTTCCCTCTCGACTACGGAGCTTATCCCCCGCAGTCTCACTGCCACGCTCTCACTTACCGGCATTCGGAGTTTGGCTAACGTCAGTAACCTGGTGAGGCCCATCGGCTATCCAGTAGCTCTACCTCCGGTAAGAAACACGTGACGCTGCACCTAAATGCATTTCGGGGAGAACCAGCTATCACGGAGTTTGATTGGCCTTTCACCCCTACCCACAGCTCATCCCCTCAGTTTTCAACCTAAGTGGGTTCGGTCCTCCACGCAGTCTTACCTGCGCTTCAACCTGGCCATGGGTAGATCACTCCGCTTCGGGTCTAGACCCAGCGACTATGGGCGCCCTGTTCGGACTCGCTTTCGCTACGGCTTCCCCACACGGGTTAACCTCGCCACTGAGCACTAACTCGCAGGCTCATTCTTCAAAAGGCACGCCGTCACCCCACACCCCCAACGGGGGGAGGCTCCGACGGATTGTAGGCACACGGTTTCAGGATCTATTTCACTCCCCTCCCGGGGTACTTTTCACCTTTCCCTCACGGTACTTGTCCGCTATCGGTCACCAGGGAATATTTAGGCTTAGCAGGTGGTCCTGCCAGATTCACACGGGATTTCTCGGGCCCCGTGCTACTTGGGATCCCCCTCTGGAGTCCACGCCATTTCGTCTACGGGGGTCGCACCCTCTGTGCCGAGCCATTCAATGCTCTTCGACTATGACGCAGATTTCTTACTCCATGCCGGGATGTCAGTCCCGACCGAGAGGTCCCACAACCCCGGACGTGCAACGCCTGACAGCTATCACACACGCCCGGTTTGGCCTCATCCGCTTTCGCTCGCCACTACTCACGGAATCACTGTTGTTTTCTCTTCCTGTGGGTACTGAGATGTTTCACTTCCCCACGTTCCCTCCACACGCCCTATATATTCAGGCGCGGGTGACTGGACTTGCCTCCAGCCGGGTTTCCCCATTCGGAAATCCTCGGATCACAGTCTGGTTATCGACTCCCCGAGGCTTATCGCAGATTCCTACGTCCTTCTTCGGTTCCTGGTGCCAAGGCATCCACCGTGTGCCCTTAAAAACTTGGCCACAAAGATGCTCGCGTCCACTGTGAAGTTCTCAACATACAACCGGCACCCCGCACCCGACACGACAACGTCGCGCCCTCGGCGAGGCCCACACCCAGAGACACCGGCGCGCACCCCCCACCACCACAACGGCAGCAAGAGACACCCGGCCCGATCCCTCAGGACCCAACAACGTGCCAGACACCCACACCCCGACCCCCAGCGTTCCACCGCCTCACCCACCCAAGGGCTCCAAACGGCTTGTACTTGCCAGGACACGAGATCCAGACGCCAACTAATCGATGTTCCACCCATGAGCACCCGCTGCCCCACACTCGGGGACAGACCAGGCTCTGCCACCACCAGCACACAGCCGGCGATGGAAGCTGCTCCTTAGAAAGGAGGTGATCCAGCCGCACCTTCCGGTACGGCTACCTTGTTACGACTTAGTCCCAATCGCCAGTCCCACCTTCGACGGCTCCCCCCACAAGGGTTGGGCCACCGGCTTCGGGTGTTACCGACTTTCGTGACTTGACGGGCGGTGTGTACAAGGCCCGGGAACGTATTCACCGCAGCGTTGCTGATCTGCGATTACTAGCGACTCCGACTTCATGGGGTCGAGTTGCAGACCCCAATCCGAACTGAGACCGGTTTTTTGGGATTCGCTCCACCTCACGGCTTCGCAACCCTTTGTACCGGCCATTGTAGCATGCGTGAAGCCCAAGACATAAGGGGCATGATGATTTGACGTCATCCCCACCTTCCTCCGAGTTGACCCCGGCAGTCTCCTATGAGTCCCCACCATCACGTGCTGGCAACATAGAACGAGGGTTGCGCTCGTTGCGGGACTTAACCCAACATCTCACGACACGAGCTGACGACAACCATGCACCACCTGTACACCAGTCCGAAGAAGCACCCATCTCTGGATGTGTCCGGTGTATGTCAAGCCTTGGTAAGGTTCTTCGCGTTGCATCGAATTAATCCGCATGCTCCGCCGCTTGTGCGGGCCCCCGTCAATTCCTTTGAGTTTTAGCCTTGCGGCCGTACTCCCCAGGCGGGGCGCTTAATGCGTTAGCTGCGGCACGGAACTCGTGGAATGAGCCCCACACCTAGCGCCCAACGTTTACGGCATGGACTACCAGGGTATCTAATCCTGTTCGCTCCCCATGCTTTCGCTTCTCAGCGTCAGTAGTGGCCCAGAGACCTGCCTTCGCCATCGGTGTTCCTCCTGATATCTGCGCATTCCACCGCTACACCAGGAATTCCAGTCTCCCCTACCACACTCTAGTCTGCCCGTACCCACTGCAAGTCCGGGGTTGAGCCCCGGATTTTCACAGCAGACGCGACAAACCGCCTACAAGCTCTTTACGCCCAATAATTCCGGACAACGCTCGCACCCTACGTATTACCGCGGCTGCTGGCACGTAGTTAGCCGGTGCTTCTTCTGCAGGTACCGTCACTTTCGCTTCTTCCCTGCTGAAAGAGGTTTACAACCCGAAGGCCGTCATCCCTCACGCGGCGTCGCTGCATCAGGCTTTCGCCCATTGTGCAATATTCCCCACTGCTGCCTCCCGTAGGAGTCTGGGCCGTGTCTCAGTCCCAGTGTGGCCGGTCGCCCTCTCAGGCCGGCTACCCGTCGTCGCCTTGGTGAGCCACTACCTCACCAACAAGCTGATAGGCCGCGAGCCCATCCCAGACCGAAAAACTTTCCACACCATACCCATGCGGATTGGTGTCATATCCGGTATTAGCTCCGGTTTCCCGGAGTTATCCCAGAGTCTGGGGCAGGTTGCTCACGTGTTACTCACCCGTTCGCCACTGATCAGACAAGGCAAGCCCTGTCATCACCGTTCGACTTGCATGTGTTAAGCACGCCGCCAGCGTTCGTCCTGAGCCAGGATCAAACTCTCCGTTGAAGTAAAAAACCCACGAAGGGCAAAATCACCAGCTGAGCAAGAACAACTAGCAAAAAGCTAGAAATTCAAAATCAACCAAAGGATAAAAATCGAGCAGGACACAACCAACCACCCAAACAGGCAGCCAGCCACACCCCACCACGAGGTAAAACTTGGCATCGATTTTTGACACGCTGTTGAGTTCTCAAGAATCGGACACACACCATCAACCAGCCCAACCAGGCCAACCTCCGGGGCAACCCTTCAA
>NZ_BAABZW010000022.1:0-1913 GCF_040365325.1 Intrasporangium sp. DVR
AATCCCACCCCGTGTCCAAGAACCGGGGGCAAGGCCCCATCGACGGGCTGATCGCTGCCGACCCGGCCGTCTACGCGCGGCTGCCGAAGATCCACCGCGACGAGTCCCGCACCCAAGGCCTGGACCGGCTTGAGCTGATCCGATTCCTCCAAGTGGCTCAGACGATCACCGTGTATCACGGCGCGCTCGCGTACCTGCTGGGTATCAACGCGCTGCGCGCCTCCGAGGCGGCAGCGGTCCGGATCGAGGACTATGCCGACACGCTGCGCGGCCACCGCGTCCTGCACCTGGTCGGCAAGGGCAACAAGCCGGCCACCATGCCGCTGACCGTCCCGGTGCTCCGGGTCCTCGAAGCGTGCCGCGGCCAGCGCACCACCGGGCCGCTGGTGCTGCGACCGGTCTCCGGCAAGCCGATCGACCGACGCGACGTCTACCGGATGGTCGCCCGCATCGCGAAGGCCGCGCAGGTCCCCCGGCACATCAGCCCGCACTCGCTGCGGCACGCCGCGATCACCAACGCCCTCGACGCCGGCGTCCCCCTGCGCGACGCGCAGATTCTTGCCCGCCACGCCGACCCCCGCACGACCGAACACTACGACCGCGCCCGGGGCAACCTCGACCGGCACGGCGTCCACTTCCTGACCGCCTACGTCGCCGGGGTGTAACACGATC
Source organism: Intrasporangium sp. DVR (assembly GCF_040365325.1). Lineage (NCBI taxonomy): Bacteria > Bacillati > Actinomycetota > Actinomycetes > Micrococcales > Intrasporangiaceae > Intrasporangium > Intrasporangium sp. DVR. The sequence continues at coordinate 673 of NZ_BAABZW010000022.1, forward strand.
CTCCCCAGACTCGCGAGACGCTCCGGCATTGCATCGTCGGGCGCGACACGTCCACCATGGGAATCCCCACGCCCATGCGACCACGGTGCCCGCCTTGGCTACTGGTACTGCCGGTAGTACCATCAATCTGTGGCCTCGGTGGAGTCGATCGTTACGGCGATGCGCAACAACCAACGGAACATCGCGTACAACGACCTCCACAAGGTCTGCGAACACTACTTCGGGAGGCCCCGTCAAACGGGATCCTCACATGCGGTGTTTAAGACCCCATGGCCGGCTGACCCCCGCGTCAACATTCAGAACGACAAGGGCAAGGCCAAGGCCTACCAAGTTCGTCAAGTTATCAAGGCAATCGACAAGAAGGAGGCCGAGTGATGGACACGCTAGAGCGGCCGCAGGTCGACGTGTCTCACTACACCTACCGTGTCGCCTGGTCGGTGGAGGATGACGAGTTCGTCGCCACCGTTGCGGAGTTCCCGTCCCTGTCCTGGTTGGCACCGTCTCAGGTCGAGGCCCTGCAAGGGCTCGAAGCCGTGCTGACAGATGTCGTCCTCGACATGCAGGAACAAGGCGAGGACGTGCCAGAACCGATCTCTGAACGCAGCTATTCCGGTAAGTTCAACCTTCGGCTGGGCGAGAAGCTGCACCGAGAGGTGGCTTTGCGCGCGGCTGAGGAAAACCTGAGCATCAACCAGTGGGTCGTTCGAAAACTCATGGCAGACGGCTGACGCTCCCAGCTGACAAGGTCCTCGCAGACGGGCCGTTTCAGTTGCGACCTTCCGCCGCCAGCGGGGCATGCGCGCGTCATCGGATCGCGGATATGCGCCAGCGCTAGATGTACTGACCGGGGACGTTGGTCAATCGGCTGAGGGGTGGCTGGTTCCCGCAGGCTGAGTGGGGCCGGTGGTGATTGTAGGCGTGCAGCCAGGCCGGGAGGGCGGCCCGGCGTTCCGTCTCGGTGGCGTAGTGCCGGGCGTAGGCCCACCCATCGGCCAGGGTGCGGTGGAAGCGTTCGATTTTGCCGTTGGTCTGCGGCCGGTGCGGCCGCGTCCGCTTGGGCGTGATCGCCAGCTCGGTGCAGGTGTCGCGCCACAGGTGCGAGCGGTAGGCCGGCCCGTTGTCGGACAGGACCCGTTCGACGGTCACGCCGCGCTCGTTGAACCAGGCGACGGCCCGGCGCAGGACGGCCACGGCGGTCTCGGCGGTCTCGTCGTCGTGGACCTCGGCGTAGCCGACCCGGG
>NZ_BAABZW010000023.1:0-52960 GCF_040365325.1 Intrasporangium sp. DVR
TAATCCCACCCCGTGTCCAAGAACCGGGGGCAAGGCCCGCCTCCTGTGAGGCGACCAGGCCGCCCGGGAGCACCTGACTCCCGCCGGAGAGCGTGGTGACGGTCGCCGGCCCGGTGAGGTTCTCGACGACACCGCCGAGGAGGAGGACCACGGCGCCGACCAGCGCGAGGGGGAGCAGGATGCGGATGACCCCGCGGACGAGGTCGACCCAGAAGTTGCCGAGCGTCCCGGACCGGGACCGGGCGAGCCCGCGGACGAGCGCGACGGCCACGGCGAGGCCCACCGCGGGGGAGGCGAAGTTCTGCACGGTCAGCCCCACCGTCTGCACCAGCGCCGACGCACCCTGCTCGCCGGCGTAGGACTGCCAGTTGGTGTTGGTGACGAAGGAGACGGCGGTCGTCAGAGCCGTGTCCCAGTGCATGGTGGCGCCACGACCGAGGGGGAGGAGGTCCTGCGCCACGATGAGCACGAAGAGGAGGCCGACCCCCACGGCGGAGAAGGCGAGGACCGAGATGGCGTAGGTCGACCAGCGCTGCTCGGACTCGGGGTCGATGCGGGCGAGCCGGTAGACGACGCCCTCGACCCGCCAGTGCCGGGAGTCCGCGAACACCGCTGCGATGCGTTTGCCGAGCGGGACGTGCGCGAGCGCCAACGCGATGACGAGGACGCCGATGGTGAGCAGCCCGGAGGCGGTGTCGGACACGCCGGGCCTCAGTACCGGTCTGCGTGGAGCAGGACGTGGACGAGGTAGACGATGAGCGCCAGACCGATGAGGCCGAGGACCAGGTTGTCGATCACCCTCTCGGTCTACCGAGCAGCCGGCCGGCCGGGCGCGCCCTTGACGAGCCGTTGACTCGTCTTGACGCCTTCTTGACGCGCCCGCCGGCTCCGCTGCCCGTCAGCGCGGCCGCACGCTGATGGCGTACTTCCCGGTGCCCGTCTCGACGTTCCAGTGCCGCACCTGGGCCCAGTAGCGGCCAGGGACGAGACCGCGTCGGATCCGCGCGTTGAGTCCGTAGCCGCTGTCGTCGTCCTCGGCGATGAGCGCCGTCGACTGGTCCGGCCCGAACAGCTTGAGGTAGACGTCCGTCGACCCGCTCGTCCTGACCTCGTAGACGCCGTCGGACGGGACCTCGAAGGTGAAGACGTCCTCTTCACCACCCGTGCCGATGTCGGCGTTGACCTTGGTCCCGTCGAGGGGCAGCTCCACCGCCTGGGGTGCGACCGGCCCGGGCTTGGGGTACATCGTCGACCCCGCGACGAACTCCTTGTCGAGGCCGGACAGCACCTCGTTGGAGTGCGTCCCCATCCCGTTGAGCGTCCACGACGCGGGGAACGCGTAGAGCATGATCGAGTTCGGGTCGAACGCCGTCCCCTTGATCTGGTCGAGCTCGTACTTGCGGAAGACGTTGTGCCGCACCGTCGCCTCGTCCCAGAAGTTCGGCGGGCCGGCGAGCGCCTGGATGACGACCGGCTCGTTCCACTGGATCCCGCCGGCCGGGTTCGAGTGCTCGTGGGCGAGGCCGAGGGCGTGCCCGAACTCGTGGGCCGCGGTCCCGCCGTCGAGGAAGCCGAGGTTCATGGTGGCCTGGTTCGCCGGGATCGAGGCGCAGTCGGTGCCGACGTAGGACCAGGCGCCGTCGTTGGGGTCGAACGAGATCCGTAGGTCCGTGGCGGACACCGGGTGGTTGCCGAAGTCGAAGGCGATGTTGCACGCGTCCATCCACCAGCCGGCCTGGTCGCGGGCGACGGCCTGCTGGCTCGGCGTGCCGCCGAGGAAGCGGACCCGCAGCGTCGAGCCGTTCAGCCAGGACTTGCCGATCGGCGATATGGCGCGGTCCCGGCCCTCGAGGTCACGGGTGCGCCGGTGTGGGCGCATCAGGTCCTTCGGCAGGATCCGGTCGAAGCACACGTGCGGCGCGGCCGCGTTCTGGTCGGTCATGAGGTCCCCCTTGCGTCAGGGAGCGCCCGTCGCCCCCGCACTCCCATGGTGCTCCGCCGCGGGCCCCGCCACACCCGAAACGAGTGCCGGACGCGCGCTGTTTCGCGCGTCCGGCACTCGGCGCGGACCTGCTAGCCGGCGACGCTGCGCAGCTCGATCGTCTCGCCGGGGCCCACGAACCGGCCGGCGATCTCCTCGGCTCGCTCGTGGCTGGCCACGTCGATGAGGAAGAACCCGGCGAGGTGCTCCTTGGCCTCGGCGTACGGGCCGTCGGTGGCGAGCACCGTGCCCTTCTCCGACCGCAGGAGGCGCGCCTCGCTGGGGTCGCCGAGCGCCGAGCCGCCGACGAGCTCACCGGCGGCGTGCAGCTCGCCGAGGAACGACTCGAACTCCGCGTTCAGGCGGGCTCGCTCCTCGGCCGACAGCCCCTTGCTCCAGGGCAGGAAATCGCTCGTGGGATGGCCCCAGGGCTGCGGGTTGGAGTGGATCAGAATGACGTACTTCATGGTGTCCTCCTCGGACGGCTGCGGTTGGCACAGGATGCCTCAGCGCTCGGCGGGTGGTCGTGCAGGGGGACGTCGGAGCCGGTCACCGCCTTTCGACATCCGCCGCCGCGGCGACCAGGTGGGCACGCTCGACATCGCTGGTGGTGAGGTCGGCGGCGGTCCGCAGGGCGGCGGCCGCCCGGGCGCCCGAGCCCGCGCGCGCGAGGAGATGACCGCGCACCGCGTGCCACCGGTGCTGGCCGGCCAGCGCCCCGCGCAGCCCCTCGAGCACCTCCAGCCCGGCCTCGGGGCCGTCCACCATGGCCACGGCGACGGCTCGGTTGAGCTCGACCATCGGCCCCGGCTGGACCTTGGCCAGCACGTCATAGAGCTGCACGACCTGCGGCCAGTCGGTGTCGTCGGCAGCGGCGGCCTCGGCGTGCACCGCGGCGATGGCCGCCTGCACCTGGTAGGTGCCGACCTCCTGCCCGGACGCCAGCGCAGCCGTGACGAGCCGCACGCCCTCCTCGATGAGGTCGCGGTCCCAGAGAGCGCGGTCCTGGTCGGCCAACGGGACGAGCCGGCCCTCCGCCGTCGTCCGGGCAGGACGCCGGGCCTCGGTCAGCAGCATCAGGGCGAGGAGGCCCGCGACCTCAGGATCGTCGGCCCGGGCGGCGTGGAGCTGGCGGGTGAGCCTGATCGCCTCGCCGGCGAGCGCCTCGTCGGTCAGGCCCGGTCCCTCGGTGCTGGTGTGGCCCTCGGTGAAGACGAGGTAGAGGACGTGCATGACGGCACGCACCCGGTCGTCGAGCTCGCCGGGCGTCGGCAGCGCGAAGCGGGCGCCCGCCTGCTTGATGAGCTTCTTCGCCCGGCTGATCCGCTGTCCCATGGTCGACTCGGGGACGAGGAAGGCGCGGGCGATCTGAGCGGTGGTCAGACCGCCCACGGCGCGCAGGGTGAGCGCCACCTGGCTGGGGACGGAGAGCGTCGGGTGACAGCACAGCAGCAGGAGGGCGAGCGAGTCGTCCCGGTCGGCGAGGTGGGGTGAGTCGACCGGGGCGGTCGCCTCCCTCGCCTCCCGATGCCTCCGGGCCGTCTCGCTCCGGAGCTGGTCGACCATCCGGCGGGATGCGACCCGGATGAGCCAGCCCCGGGGGTCGTCGGGCCGCCCGTCGCGCGGCCACTGGACCGTTGCAGCGGCCAGCGCCTCCTGCACGGCGTCCTCGGCCGCGGCGAAGTCGTCCCATCGCCGCGCCACCGCCGCCAGCACCGCGGCCGACTCGCGGCGCCAGATGCTCTCGAGCTCCTCGGCTTCCAGTGCAACCTCCAGTTCGTCGCACCCACGGTAACCACGGCAGGCGAGGGCGGACGACTCAGCCGGATGCAGCGGGCCCGCCGTGGACCGTGAGGCCGCCCGACCTGGCCACGCGCGGAGGAGCCGTATGCCGCTGAGCTGGCTCAGCGGCATACGGCTCCTCGGTGCCGGGCTGGGTGTCAGCCCGCCGGCACGAGCTCGGGCGACTCCTGCTCCGGCTGCCCGGCCGCGGACGCCAGCTCGGCGTCGTGGTGAGCGAGGCGGCTCGGCCACCACATGCGCCCGCCGACGTCGAGGTTGAGCGCCGTGACGAGCACCGAGCGGACGATGAGCGTGTCGAGCAGCACCCCGAGGGCGACGGCGAAGCCCACCTCGGCGAACGCCACCATCGGCATCGTGGCGAGCACCGCGAACGTCCCGGCAAGCACCAGCCCAGCACTGGTGATCACGCCACCCGTCGCGGCGAGGCCGACCAGGGCTCCTCGGCGGGTGCCGATCTCCTTCGCCTCCTCGTGGACCCGGGTCATCAGGAAGATGTTGTAGTCGATGCCCAGGGCGACGAGGAACACGAAGACGAACAACGGCAGCGACGGGTCCGCGCCGGCGAAGCCGAAGACGTGCCGGAAGACGAGGGCACTGATCCCCATGGCCGCACCGAACGACAGCACGACCGTGCCGATGAGCAGCAGCGGCGCGGTGACGGCCCGCAGCAGCAGGATGAGGATGAGCAGGACGACGCCGAGGATGAGCGGGATGGTCCGCAGGTTGTCGTCGTCCGACGCTCGCAGCGTGTCGACCCGCGAAGCCGTTTCACCCCCGGCGATCGCGTCGGCGCCGGCCACCTCCCCGATGGCCGCACGGACCCGGTCGACCGTGTCGGCTGCACCCTCCGAGTCAGGCGCATCGGAGAGTGTCGCCTGGATGAGCGACCGGCCGTTGCGGGCCACCGGCTCCTCCACGGTGCTGACACCCTCGACCGACTCCAGCCGATCAGCGACCGCACCGGCCGCGGACGTGTTCGCGATGACCAGGACCGGTGACCCGGCTCCAGCCGGGAAGTGCCGCGCCAGCACCTCCTCACCGACGACCGACTCCGGTGTGGTGTAGAAGGCGTCCTTGTTCTGCAGGCCCGTGGCGTTCAGCTGCAGGACGCCGAGGCTGGCGAACGCGAGGATGACCGACGTGACCACCCAGGTGCGCCGCGGGGCTCGCGCGATGCGCGCGCCGATGCGGGCCCACCGGCCGTCCCGGGTGTGGTCGACCGAGCCGAACGTCGGACGGACCGGCCAGAAGATCCACCGCCCGAAGACGACGAGCAGGGCCGGCAGCAGACTGAGCATGACGAGCAGGCCGACCCCGATGCCGATGGCGGCGACCGGGCCGAGCCCCTTGGTCGAGCTCATCGTCGCGACGAGCAGGCACAGCATGCCCGCGATCACGGTCGCGCCCGAGGCCACGATCGCGGGACCTGCGCGGTGCAGGGCGAAGGCAATCGCCTCGTGCCGGTCCTCGTGCCGGCGCAGCTCCTCCCGGTAGCGCGCGACGAGCAGCAGCGCATAGTCCGTGCCCGCGCCGAAGACGATGACCGTGAGGATGGCCGAGCTCTGCGCGTTGACGGTGAGCGTGTCGCTGTCGGCCAGGTAGTAGATGACCGCCTGGGCGACCATCAGCGCCGTGCCCGCCGAGATGAGCGGGATGAGCCACAGGATCGGGCTCCGGTAGGTGATGAGCAGGATGAGGATCACGACGGCCATCGCGGCGTAGAGCAGCTTGCCGTCGATTCCCGAGAACGCCTCGGACGAGTCGGCCCCGAAGCCGACCGGACCGGTGACGTGCATCGTCAGGCCGTCGGGGCGGTCGGCGGCGATGGAGTGCAGCTCGTCGGTGATCTCCGGGAGGTTCTCCCAGCCGTCCTCGCCGATGTCCATCGGGACGATCACCTGGATCGCCGTGCCGTCCTCCGACGGGATGGGGCCGACCGAGTCCTTCTTGACCGGGGCCATCGCGTTGAAGGCGGTGACGTGTCCTGCGACCGCGTGGAGGTCGGCCGCCGTGACACCGTCAGGTCGCTCGTAGACGATGACCGCCGGAGCCTCGTTCCGGCTCTGGAACGCCTCGAGCTCCGTGGCCACCCGCGTGGACTGGGCGTTCTCCGGAAGCCAGGAGGCCGCGTCGTTGTTGAGCGTTCCCTGCAGCTTGCCCGCCGGCCCGAACGACACCGCGAGGATGACGAGCCAGAAGCCGACGACGAGCCATTTCGTCACGCGCGACGCCGGCAGCCAGGCCAGCCTCCCGACGTCGCCGATGCGTGTTTCTGTCATGGGTCTAGTGCCTTTCCCCCTGAACCGGTGGCCGCCTGGTGCGGCCCCCTCGATCGACGGTAGGGACGGGGCGGGCTCACCGTCACCCCGTTTACGGGGGATTGGGGGGTGGCCTCAGGGTGCACTCAGGGCTGACCCCGAGGAACTGCCGGAACCCCTTCGTCGAGTGCGCAGAACGTGCCGGCCCGCTCTTCGTCGAGTGGCCCCGCCCTCCACACCCTCGCAAGGGCCCGCCCTGTGGAGGACGGGGCCACTCGACACGGGGGGAGCCGGCCCCGAGCGGAGCGGCACGGGGACGCGGAAGCGAGCCCAGCGGCATACGCTCGCGTTGTGAAGTTCCTCAACGGCCTGCAGCCCCAGTTCGACCTCACGTACGACGACGTCTTCATGGTGCCGAACCGCTCGTCGGTGACGAGCCGGCTCGACGTGGACCTCGCCACGGTCGACGGGACGGGCACGACCATCCCCATCGTCGTCGCCAACATGACCGCCATCGCCGGGCGGCGGATGGCCGAGACGGTCGCGCGCCGCGGCGGCATCGCGGTCATCCCGCAGGACATCCCCGCCGATGTGGTGCGCGAGGTCATCGAGTGGGTCAAGGGACGACACCTCGTCTACGACACGGCGATCACGCTCGACCCCCACATGACCTCCGGCGAGGCGCTCGTCCTCATCGGCAAGCGGGCGCACGGTGCCGGCGTCGTCATCGAGGGCAACCGCCCGGTCGGCATCGTGACCGAGAAGGACCTGACCGGCGTCGACCGGTTCACCCAGGTCCAGGACGTCATGTTCCGGGAGATGGTCGTGCTGCCCGAGGACGTCGACGCCCGCGAGGCCTTCGAGCGACTGACCGCCGAGCGGCGCCGGGTCGCGCCCGTCGTCGCGGCCGACGGCACCCTCGTCGGCATCCTCACCAAGGAGGGCGCGGTCCGGTCCGGCCTCTACGCGCCGGCGCTCGACGACGCCGGGCGGTTGCGGATCGCCGCCGCAGTCGGCATCAACGGCGACGTCGCCGCCAAGGCCGCCCAGGTCCTCGAGGCGGGGGCCGACGTCCTCGTCATCGACACCGCCCACGGCCACCAGGACAAGATGGTCGATGCGCTCCAGAAGGTGCGCGCCATCGACCCCAAGATCCCCGTCGTCGCCGGCAACGTCGTCTCCGCCGAGGGCACCCGCGAGCTCATCGAGGCCGGTGCCGACATCGTCAAGGTCGGCGTCGGACCCGGTGCCATGTGCACCACCCGGATGCGCACGGCCGTCGGGCGGCCGCAGTTCTCGGCGGTGCTCGAGTGTGCCGCTGCGGCAAGGAGGCTCGGCAAACACGTGTGGGCGGACGGGGGAGTCCGCCACCCGCGCGACGTCGCCCTGGCGCTCGCGGCCGGGGCCTCCAACGTGATGATCGGCTCATGGTTCGCCGGCACGCTCGAGTCGCCCGGCGACCTCTACACCGACAACGACGGCCGGCTCTACAAGGAGTCCTTCGGGATGGCCTCCTCCCGGGCCGTGCTCAACCGCACCGCCAACGACTCGGCCTACGACCGGGCGCGCAAGTCGCTCTTCGAGGAGGGGATCAGCTCGGCGCGGATGTACATCGACCCCGCCCGGCCCTCCGTCGAGGACGTTCTCGACGAGATCATCGCCGGGCTGCGGTCCTCGTGCACCTACGCCGGGGCTCGGACCCTGGAGGAGTTCCACGGCCGGGCGGTCGTCGGGCTCCAGAGCACCGCTGGGTTCGCCGAGGGCCGGCCGCTGCACACCTCCTGGTAGGGCGAAGCAGCCGGTCCGGGAACGGCGTAGGACCGGGCGACATCGGAGAGACATGAGCGACCCGACCCAATCGATCCACCCGGCCCTTGCCCGGCTCAACCGCGCCAGCGCCGACCTCGTCGAGCGCGCCGGCCTGGCCGGCCGGCTCGCCGACGCCGAAGGCCTGCTGGACAGGTCGGAGACCGAGTGCGACCGGCTCCTGCGCCGCCTCGGCGACGAGGAGCGCGACGTCGACCGGCTCGAGGGAGTGTCAGTGCGCCGAGTCGTCACCGCGGTTCGGGGCTCACGCGAGGCGGACCTCGACCGAGAGCGCGCCGAGGTCGACACCGCCGCCTCGGCCCTGGCTCGCGCCGAGTCCGAGCGCGATGCCCTGCGACGGCGCGTGGACGCGCTCAAGCGGGACCTCCAGCCACTCACACACGCCGAGACCATCTACGAGCGGGCGCTCGCCGACGTCGTCGATGCCGCGGACGTGGCCCGCGGCGCCGGGATCGACCCGACGAACGGGCCCGGACCGACCATCGACCCGCTCACCGTCGTCCGGGCCACGAACCTGCTCGCCCGGCGCCGGGAGCGCCGTGAGGTCGCCGAGGCCGTTGCGGCCGGGCGCGAGGCGATGTCGGGCCTGGCCGACGCGCTCTCGGCCCTGCGAAGCGCGGACGGGTGGTCCGCGTGGGACACGTTCGGCGGCGGCGGACTGATCAGCTCGGCCATCAAGCACGACCGGATGGGCCTGGCCCAGGCGCGCATCGAGCGCGGCCAGGCGGCGCTCGTGAGGTTCGGCCGCGAGCTCGACGACCTCGGCCTGCCCGGCATCGTCCTCCCGGCGACGGACGGCCTCACCAGGGGACTCGACATCTGGTTCGACAACATCTTCACCGACGTCGCCGTCCGTGGCCGGATCAAGTCGTCGATCAGGTCCGTCCAGGACGTCCTCGGCCAGGTCTCCGAGATGGTCCACGAGCTCGAGGCCCGACAGCGCCAGCTCGCTCCCCAGGGCCCGCTCGACTGAGAGCCCGGCCAGGCACGCCGCTGACGCGACCTCGCAACGCTCCCACCCCGACGATCGAAAGAGCAGTTCGCGACGATCGAAAGAGCAGTTCGCGACGATCGAAAGAGCAGTTCGCGACACGTCGCGCCCGGGTACCCCGCGCGCTCTGTGTCGCGAACTGCTCTTTCGATCGGGGCGTGACCAAGGTGACGGAGGGTGTGGCTCCGCCCCGGGAACGTCCGGCGTAGGGTAGTACTACAGCAAGTAGTACCCGGCGTCCCGGGGCGCGAACCGTCCAGGGAACGGACCTTGGAGATGCGTGTGTCCGATCAGCACCGAGACCTCACCCCGCTCGCGCCCTTGGGTCTGGGCCGCCTCCGATCCGGACCCGTGCGGTCCCAGCGCCCGGTCTACGTGGACCTCTTGCCACCGTGCAACGCGGGCTGTCCGGCGGGCGAGAACATCCAGGCGTGGCTCGCGCACGTCAAGGCCGGTGACCACGAAGCCGCCTGGCGGCAGCTGACGCTCGATAACCCGTTCCCCGCGATCCATGGTCGCGTGTGCTACCACCCGTGCGAAACCGCCTGCAACCGTGTGGAGCTCGACGGGGCTGTGTCCATCCACGCGGTCGAGCGGTATCTCGGTGACCTGGCCATCGAGCGGGGCTGGCAGTTCGAGCCGGCGTCGGTGCTGACCGGGCACCGCATCCTCGTCATCGGCTCGGGTCCCAGCGGCCTGTCCGCCGCGTACCACCTCGCCCGCCTGGGCCACGAGGTGACGGTGCGCGACAACGGCCCCGCGCCCGGGGGGATGATGCGCTACGGCATCCCGGCCTACCGACTGCCCCGACACGTCCTCGACGCGGAGATCGACCGCCTCGTCGCCCTCGGGGTCCGGTTCGAGCAGAACCACCGGGTCACCGACCTCGAGGCCGAGCGGGTGGACGGCGGGTTCGACGCGGTGTTCGTCGCGGTCGGAGCGCACCTGTCCAAGCGGGTGGACATCCCGAACATGGATGCCGGTCGTGTCCTCGACGCCGTGACCTTCCTCCGCAGCGTCGAGACCGGGGAGCAGCAGCCCCTCAGCGGGACCGTCGCGGTCTACGGCGGCGGCAACACGGCGATGGACGCAGCCCGGGTCGCCCGACGCCTCGGCGCGGACGAGTCCGTCATCGTCTACCGCCGGACGCGCGAGCAGATGCCCGCCCACGAGGAGGAGGCCGCGGACGCCGAGGAGGAGGGCATCCGCATCAACTGGCTGCGCACCATCAAGGACATGGGCGAGGGCGCCCTGACCGTCGAGGTCCAGGAGCTCGACGAGCACGGCCGACCGCACGGCACCGGCGTCTACGAGACGCTCGCCGCCGACACGGTCATCCTCGCCCTGGGGCAGGAGAGCGACACGGCCTTCCTCCGCAGCGTCCCCGGCGTCGAGTTCGACGACGACGTCGTGCAGGTCGTCCCGTCGACGCTCATGACCGGGGCGCCGGGCGTCTTCGCCGGCGGCGACGCCGTCCCGAGCCAGCGCACCGTCACCATCGGTGTCGGGCACGGCAAGCGTGCCGCCCGGAGCATCGACGCCTGGCTGCGCTCCACGGAGTTCACGACGGGCGCCAAGCACGACATCATCCATGCGGACCGGCTCAACCTCTGGTACTTCGGCGACCACGACCGCCGCCAGCAGCCCGAGCTCGACCCGCAGGCACGGATCGCTGCCTTCGAAGAGGTCGTCGCCGGGCTCTCCGAGCAGGAGGCCGGCTTCGAGGCCGGGCGCTGCCTGTCGTGCGGCAACTGCTTCGAGTGCGACGGCTGCTTCGGGTCCTGCCCGGAGGACGCCATCATCAAGCTCGGCAAGGGCAAGCGGTACGAGTTCAACTACGCCAAGTGCACCGGGTGCGGCACCTGCTACCGGCAGTGCCCCGTCCACGCGATCGAGATGGTGGCCGAGTCACAGTTCGAGCCACCCGTGCAGACCACCGACACGGTGGGAAGGGGCTGACGTGGTCACCACGGAGATCAGCAGGGAGTCCGCCGTGCAGACGGTCACGGTGGATGGGAACGAGGCCGCGGTGGATGTCGCCTACCGGCTCAACGAGCTGTGCGCGATCTACCCGATCACCCCGTCCTCGACGATGGCCGAGCTGGCCGACGAGTGGGCCTCGCACCACCGGACGAACGTGTGGGGCACGGTGCCCACCGTCGTGGAGATGCAGAGCGAGGGCGGCGCGGCCGGTGCGATGCACGGTGCGCTGCAGGGCGGGGCGCTGGGCACGACGTTCACGGCCTCGCAGGGCCTGCTCCTCATGATTCCCAACATGTACAAGATCGCGGGCGAGCTCACGTCGACCGTCTTCCAAGTCGCCGCGAGGTCCATTGCAGCCCAAGGACTCTCGATCTTCGGTGACCACTCCGACGTGATGGCGGTCCGGCAGACCGGGTTCGCCCTCCTCTCGTCGGGCTCAGTGCAGGAGGCGCACGACTTCGCCCTCGTCGCCCAGACGGCGACGCTCGAGAGCCGGGTACCCTTCGTCCACTTCTTCGACGGTTTCCGGACCTCCCACGAGCTCAACACCATCGAGCGGCTCGGCGACGAGGTGCTGCGCGACCTGGTCCCGGAGGAGCTCGTGCGCGCCCACCGGCTGCGGGCACTGAGCCCAGAGAGGCCGTTCGTCCGCGGGACCGCCCAGAACCCCGACGTCTACTTCCAGGCGCGGGAGACGGTCAACCCCTTCTACGTCCGGGTGCCCGGGCTGGTGCAGCAGGCGATGGACCGGCTGGCCGCGCACACGGGACGGCACTACTCCGTGGTGGAGTACGACGGCGACCCGGCCGCGGAGCGCGTCATCGTCATCATGGGCTCGGGCGGGCAGACCGTCGTCGAGACGGTGCGCCACCTGGTCGCGCTTGGCGAGCGCGTGGGCGTGCTGCGGCTGCGGCTCTACCGGCCCTTCCCCGCCGCGGAGCTGGTCGCCGCCATGCCGGCGACGGTGCGCCGCATCGCCGTCCTCGACCGGACGAAGGAGCCCGGCTCGAACGGCGAGCCCCTCTTCCTCGACGTCGTCACCACCCTCACCGAGGCGCACCATGCCGGCCAGGTCGCCGTCCTGCCCCAGGTGATCGGTGGCCGCTACGGGCTCTCCTCCAAGGAGTTCACCCCCGGCATGGTCTCCGGCATCTTCGCCGAGCTCGCCTCGCCGACGCCGCGCACCCGCTTCACGATCGGCATCACCGACGACGTGTCGGGGACCAGCCTTGCCTACGACGAGGACCTCGACATCGAGGACGCCGAGACGCTTCGGGCGGTCTTCTTCGGGATCGGTTCCGACGGCACGGTCGGCGCCAACAAGAACACCATCAAGATCCTCGGCGCCGACCCGAACATGCACGCCCAGGCGTACTTCGTCTACGACTCGAAGAAGTCCGGGGGACAGACCGTCTCGCACCTGCGCTTCGGGCCGCACCCGATCCGCGCTCCTTACCTCATCCGCCAGGCCGGCTTCGTCGGGGTGCACCAGATCGGGCTCCTCGACAAGGTCGACGTCCTGGCGGTGGCTCGCCCCGGGGCACGGGTGCTCCTCAACGCGGCCGGCTCGCCGGCAGAGGTGTGGGCCGGGCTGTCCCGCCCGGTCCAGGAGGACATCATCAAGAAGGGCCTGCAGCTGTGGGCCATCGACGCGGACGCCGTCGCGGAGGCGGCCGGCCTGAAGGGACGGACCAACACCGTCCTGCAGACCTGCTTCTTCGCCATCTCGGGCGTCCTGCCCCGAGAGGACGCGCTCGCGGCGGTCAAGGCGGCGATCCGCAAGACCTACGGTCGCCGGGGCAGCGAGATCGTCCGCCGGAACGAGGCCGCGGTCGACAGCGCAGTGGCTGCGCTGCACGAGGTGCCGGTCCCCGAGACGCCGGATGTCGCCGGCCGCGCGATCCCCCCGGTCGTCTCGGATGCGGCGCCGGAGTTCGTGCGCACCGTCACGGCGGCGATGATGGCCGGTCGGGGCGACGCGCTGCCCGTCAGCGCGCTCCCGCTCGACGGCACGTACCCGAGCGGGACCACCGCCTACGAGAAGCGGCGGATCTCCGACCTCGTCGCTCAGTGGGACCCGGACAGCTGCATCCAGTGCGGCAACTGCGCCTTCGTCTGCCCGCACAGCGTCATCCGGTCGAAGTACTACGACCCGGACGCGCTGGTGGACGCGCCGGCCACCTTCCCGGCGGCCCCGCTCAACGCTGCCGGCCTGCCCGGCTCGCGCTACACCCTCCAGGTGTACGTCGAGGACTGCACCGGCTGTGGCCTCTGCGTCGAGGCCTGCCCGGTGACCAACCCGTTCGAGGACGCCCGCAAGGCGATCAACCTCGAGCCACTCGAGCCGGTCCTCGCCACCGAGCGCGACAACATCGAGTTCTTCGAGACCCTGCCCCAGAACGACCGCGCCCGGGTCGACTTCGGCACGGTGCGCGGCACCCAGTTCCTCCAGCCGCTGTTCGAGTTCTCCGGCGCGTGCGCCGGCTGTGGGGAGACGCCGTACCTCAAGCTCCTCTCGCAGCTCTTCGGTGAGCGGGCCACGGTGGCCAACGCCACGGGCTGCTCCTCGATCTACGGCGGCAACCTGCCCACGACCCCGTGGAGCAAGAACGCCGCCGGGCGCGGACCGGCCTGGTCGAACTCGCTCTTCGAGGACAACGCGGAGTTCGGCCTCGGCCTGCGCCTCGCTGCCGACCTGCACGCCAAGCTGTCCCGCGAGCGCCTTGTGCAGCTGCGCGACCAGGTGGGGCCTGAGCTGGCCGACGAGATCCTCGAGGCACCGCAGATCCGGGAGTCGCAGCTGTCGGCCCAGCGGGACCGGGTGGGCCGGCTCGGCCAGCGGCTGGCCGAGCTCGACGGCCCCCTGGTGGCCGACCTGCGCAGCGTGGTCGACCACCTCCTGCGACGGAGCGTCTGGATCGTCGGCGGTGACGGCTGGGCCTACGACATCGGCTCGGGTGGCCTCGACCACGTGCTCGCCAGTGGCCGGGACGTCAACGTCCTCGTCCTCGACACGGAGGTCTACTCCAACACCGGTGGTCAGTCGTCCAAGGCGACCCCCTTGGCGGCTGTCGCGAAGTTCGCCGCCGGTGGCAAGGCGGTCGGCAAGAAGGACCTTGCCCTCCAAGCGATCTCATACGGCAACGTCTACGTCGCCCGGGTCGCCATGGGCGCCGACCCGCAGCAGACGCTCACGGCGTTCCGCGAGGCCGAGGCCTACGACGGGCCGTCGCTCATCATCGCCTACAGCCACTGCATCGCGCACGGCATCGAGATGAAGGACGGGCTCGACCAGCAGTACCGGGCCGTAGCGAGCGGGCACTGGCCGCTGCTGCGCTACGACCCGACGGTCCGGGCCAAGGGCGGCAACCCCTTCCAGCTCGACTCGCCGCGGCCACGGATCCATCTGGAGGACTACATCTACCGGGAGCTGCGCTACAAGATGCTCCGCAGCTCGGACCCGGACGAGGCGGACCGGTTGCTCCACCTCGCCCAGGAGGCCGTCGACCAGCGGTGGGCGACGTACGAGGAGATGGCCACGCGCGGACCGGCGCGCTTCGCATCCGATCCGAGGAGGACCTGATGGACCTGACGACCCGCTACCTCGGCCTCTCGCTGCGCAACCCGCTCGTCGCGTCGGCGTCCCCGCTCTCCGTGTCGCTCGACCGGATCGTCGGGCTCGCGGACTCCGGCGTCGGCGCGATCGTCCTGTACTCGTTGTTCGAGGAGGAGGTCAACCGCGAGGAGCTGCGCGACGTCGCCATCGTCGAGACCCATGAGCACGCCTTCGGGGAGGCGATGTCGTACTTCCCGTCGACTGCCCGGCCGACGGAGGGGGAGCCGAGCGCCGTGCTGCGCTACCTGCGGCTCATCGAACGCGCGGCGTCCACGGTGGACGTGCCGGTCATCGCCAGCCTCAACGGCAGCACCGAGGGGGGCTGGACCCGCCTGGCGCGTTCGATGCAGGACGCCGGCGCGGCGGCGATCGAGCTCAACACGTACTTCGTCCCGGGCGACCCGCACACCCCGGCCAGGCTCGTCGAGGACCGTCACGTCGAGATCCTGCGCGAGGTCAAGGACAGTGTCACCGTCCCCGTCGCGGTCAAGCTGAGCCCGCACTTCAGCTCCCCGGGGGAGATGGCGCTGCGGCTGGACGAGGCCGGCGCCGACGGTCTCGTCCTGTTCAACCGCTTCCTCCACCCCGATGTCGACCCGGAGCGGATGACCGTCGAGCCGGGCGTCGTCCTGTCCCGGCCGGAGGAGGCGCGCCTGCCTCGGGCGTGGATCGCCATCCTCCACGGGAAGGTGAGGGGCTCCCTCGCCGCGACGACCGGTGTGGAGCGGTCCGAGGACGTGGCCGCATACCTGCTCGCGGGGGCCGACGTCGTCATGACCGCCTCGGCGCTGTTGCGCCACGGTGTCCAGCACGCGGCGTCGATGGTTCGGGGCCTCGAGGAGTGGCTCATCCGGAAGGAGTTCAGCTCGCTCGACGAGGTCCGCGGTCGGCTCGCGGTGCCCGCCGACGCCGACCGGACGGCCTACGAGCGCGCCGGCTACGTCGCGGCCCTCCAGCGCGGGCGGGACACCTACTCCTCCCTCGGGATCCGGTAGGCACGACCCCCGTTCGCGTCGAGTGTGCCGTCCAGGTGCGCACTCGACGGGGTGGGGGCTGCGCAGAAGTGTCGTATGCCGCTGGGCTCGCTCCCGCGCGAATGGCTCAGTGGCGCTTTCGGCCGACGTCGACGATCCGCCAGCCGCGTTCGGTCGCGAGCCGACGGAGCTCCCGGTCGGGGTTGACCGCGATGGCGGTCCCGACCCGCTCGAGCATCGGCAGGTCACTGACGGAGTCGCTGCACGCGACGCTCTCGGCGAGGTTGTAGCCGCGCTCGGCGGCGAGCTTCTCGATCTCGATGACCTTGCCGTGGTGGTAACAGAACTCGCCCATCAGCCGGCCCGTGTAGCGGCCGTCGTCGTCGAGCTCGCTCCGGGTGGCCACGGCGCCCTCGAGACCGAGCGCGGCGGCGATCCGCCCGACCAGCTCGATCGGGGACGCCGACACGACGATGCGGTCCATCGCCGCGGCCCTGGCCTCGGCGAGGAGGGCCGCCGACTGCGGGATGAGTCGTCGGACGATGCCGGGGACGATCTCGTCGGCGAGGTGGACGAGATCTGCCTGCTTCGTCCCGGCCACGGCCGCCAGGATCCGCTCGCGCAGTGCGACCGACTGGGCGTCAGTGGATCCCTTGCGGTGGAAGGAGATCGCGTTGACGGTGTCCGCGACGAGGTCCCGCCACGGCACGTGTCCGCGCCGGAATGCCGCCACGGCCAGCGGGTAGTTCGCCGAGCCCCGGATGAGGGTTCGGTCGAGGTCGAAGAAGGCCGCACGACGCACGTCGCGGCCCGGCGCCGCGTCAGAGGCCATGTGCCACCATGGGCAGGGGGGAGGACCGACGGACCGTCGGCGGGGCCTGGTTGAGGGCCCGCTTGGGCAGTCGCTCGGCCCGCGGGGGCAGGGCGAGGCGGAAGACCTTGGCCCAGGCCTGGTAGACCTGGCGGGGCAGCGGCCCGGCCGTGTAGGGCAGGCCGTAGCGGCGACAGATCTCGCGCATCTCCACGGCGACCTCGGCGTAGCGGTTGCTCGGGAGGTCGGGGAAGCAGTGGTGCTCGATCTGGTGGCTGAGGTTGCCAGTCATGAGGTGCATGAGCTTGCTGCCGGAGATGTTGCCCGAGCCGAGCATCTGGCGGATGTACCAGTCGCCCCGGGTCTCGCCCTCGATCATCTCCTCCGTGAAGACGTCGACGCCGTCGGGGAAGTGACCGCAGAAGATGACGGAGTGTGCCCAGACGTTGCGGATGGCGTTGGCGACGAAGGTGCCGATGAGGGCCTGCTTGCCCGAGCCGAGGAGGGCGGCGGCTCCCGGTGTCGCGAGGTAGTCCTTGGTGCCCTGGCGCACGATCTTGCGCCCGAGGCTCTTGAGGTCGCTCTTGACCGCCTCGGTCGACTTCTCGCCCTCCTGCCACGCCTCGAGCTCGAGGTCGTAGATGGCGATGCCCCACTCGAAGAACGGCGCGAGGACCATGTTGATGACGGGGTTGAGCAGGTTGTGCGGCTGCCACGGCTGCTCGTCGGACATGCGCAGCGTGGAGTAGCCGACGTCCTTGTCCTTGCCCAGGACGTTGGTCCACGTGTGGTGCAGGTCGTTGTGCGTGTGCTTCCAGGCGGCGGCGGGGGTGACGAAGTCCCACTCCCACGTCGTGGAGTGGATGTCGGGGTCGCGCATCCAGTCCCACTGCCCGTGCAGCACGTTGTGGCCGATCTCCATGTTCTCGAGGATCTTGGCGACCGAGAGCATGGCGGTGCCCGCGACGAGCGCGGACCGCTTGCGGGAGAAGAGCAGGGCGGCCCGGCCGGCCAGCTCGAGGGTGCGCTGGACCTTGATGACGCGGCGGATGTAGGCCGCGTCCTTGGCGCCGCGCGACGCGATGATGCGGTCCCGCAGCGCGTCGAGCTCGTGGCCGAGGCGCTCCACGTCGGCGTCGGTCAGGTGAGCGGCGGCAGCGGGACGCACCGTGGGCCCGCCGCGGGAACCGACGATCGGCATGCGGGGACGCGGCTTGGGGCCTGTGGCGTCCGGGGTCGCGACGCCGGGATCGGTCATGGTGCGCCGGGTGGTGTCCGGGGCGGTGTTCACCGTGGTGGTCATGGTGGGATGTTTCCCTTCTCAGATGTCCAGGTGGACGGGTCCGGCAGCAGCGTTGATGCACGTCTGGATGAGCTCGCCCTCGTCGCCGTGGACCTCACCGGTGCGCAGGTCCCTTACCCGTCCGGCGACGAGAGGCGTCAGGCAGCTGCGGCAGATGCCCATGCGGCAGCCGCTCGGCATGACGACGCCGCACTGCTCGCCCGCCTCGAGGAGCGGCATGTCGCCGTCGACCTCGATCTCCTTGTCGGACTTCTCGAACGTCACGAGCCCGCCCGCGCCGCCGGTGCCCGGCAGCAGTGCCGGGGCGAAGCGCTCGATCGTCAGGCTCGCCTCCGCGTCGGCGCCGCCGCCCTCCCAGAGCGCGGTGGCGTCGTCGAGGAAGTCGGCCGGGCCGCAGGCGTAGGCCGCCCGGCTGCGCCAGTCGGGGCAGAGGGCCTCGAGGTCGGCGAAGTCGGTCAGGTCGAGGCGGCGGCCCTGCTGCTCGCGGGTGTACCAGTGCCGGACGGTCAGGCCCGGGAACTGGTCGGACAGCTCGAGCAGCTCGTCGTGGAAGAGGGCGTCAGCCCTGGTCCGCGCCGAATGGATGAGGACGACGTCGGCGTCCGGGCGGCGCGGCACGAGCGTGCGGATCATCGACATCACGGGGGTGAGGCCGCTGCCGGCGGTGAGCATGAGGAGCGGGCGCGGGTGCCGGGGCAGGACGAAGTCGCCCTGCGGGACGTCGAGGAAGAGGACGTCGCCCGGCTGGGTGTCGCGGACGAGGGCCGTCGAGACGAAGCCGATGGCGGTCACCGTGATCGCCGGGTCGGCACCGGCCGGGGCGGACAGCGAGTAGCTGCGCCACTGGCGCACGCCGTCGATCTCGACACCGATCCGGGCCCACTGGCCGGCCTCGTGCGCGTTCCACCCCTTGCCGGGCCGGAAGTGGATCGTCGCGGAGTCGGCCGTCTCGGGGACGACACGGGTGACGATGCCCCGCAGCTGGCGCGTCGAGACGAGCGGGTTGACCAGGCCGAGGAAGTCCTCCGGCGCGAGCGGCGTCGTGAGAACTGACGCGACGCGGCGGAGGGCTCGGAACTGGACCATTCCTCCATTCTCCGCCCGGCAGGCCCCTCGGGTCTTGGGCCGAGGGGTACTCTTTACGGCAGGAAACTATCGCCTCGGGATAAAAAGTGGGGGGTATCCGTGCCTGAGACCACATCAGCCCCACCGTGGTTGTCATTGCCCACCGAAATCAGCGAGGTGCTCCGACCGGTCGTCGGCGAGATCGTCGAGGCGATCATCGAGGGCATCCCGCGCGACGTGCCGGTCTATGCGATGCCGATGGAGGGGCGCTTCGGCCAAGGGGTCCGGCAGGGGGTCACCATCGCACTGAACCGCTTCCTCGACCTTCCCGGCACGCGGCTGCCGGCCCTCTCGGAGGATGGCAAGTGGATCTACGAGAACCTCGGTCGCGGCGAGGTGCGCTCGGGCCGCAGCCTCGAGTCCCTGCTCTCGGCCTACCGCTACGGCGCCCGGGTGACCCTGCGAGCCATCTCGCGCACCGTCGACGTGTCACAGCTGGCACCGGACGTCATTCTCGCCCTCGGTGAGTCGCTCTTCGCCTACATCGACGAGCTGTCGGCCGCCAGCGCCCAGGGCTATGCACTCGAGCAGTCCGAGCGCGCCGGTGAGCACCAGCGGCGACGGGGTGAGCTGCTCGAGATGATCCTGCGCGGCGACACCGAGATCGGGGTGACCCGAGCGGCGACCGCGCTCGGGTGGACTCTCCCGGAGGTCCTCGTCGTCGCCACGCTGCCCCCGAGCCGGCTCGACGGCGTGCGGGCGGCGCTCGGGCCGGATGCCCTCGTGGCCGAGCGGGGGAGCGAGGCGGCCGTGCTCATGCCCTTCGGCAACCGGGCCGCCCGGACCAAGGAGCTCAACCGGGCGCTGCGCGGCCGGCAGGCCATCATCGGCCCCGAGCGGCCCTGGCAGCAGGCCGCCGAGTCGCTGCACCTGGCCGTCTCCGCCGGGGCGCACGGGCTGGGTGGCCCGGCCGGCGACGGTGACCTGCCGGTGTGGGTCGCCGACCACCTGGCCGAGCTCGTCGTCCAGGCCGAGCCGCTGGCCACCGCGGACCTGGCCAGGCGCCGGCTGGCACCCTTCGACGACCTGCGGCCGGCGGTCCGGAGCCGGCTCGCCGAGACCCTCCTCGCCTGGTTGCGGCACCAGGGCCAGCGTGCCCCGATCGCCGCGGAGCTCTTCGTCCACCAGCAGACGGTCGGCTACCGGGTGGCGCAGCTGAGGGAGCTCTTCGGTGCGGCGCTCGAGGACCCCGAGGCCCGGTTCGAGCTGGAGCTCGTGCTCCGGGCCGGCCACCGCTGAGTCTCCCTGCCCGTCCACTGTGCACTCCGTGCCGCCTCGAGATGGGCGGGAGGGCTGGGAGGTCAGGGGCGTGCGGGAGCGAGCTCAGCGGCATACGACCTCGTCGTCGCCTGACCCCGGGCACGCGAGAGGCGCCGCTCCAACTGGAGCGGCGCCTCTCAGGGGCGACCCCGACCGGGCTCGAACCGGCGACCTCCGCCGTGACAGGGCGGCGCGCTAACCAACTGCGCTACGGGGCCTTGCTATGCAATTTGTCGTGCGTATCCCCAACGGGATTCGAACCCGTGCTGCCGCCGTGAAAGGGCGGAGTCCTAGGCCGCTAGACGATGGGGACGCATCCCGACCTGTTCCGTTTGGGACGTCGAAACTATAGGGGAGTTTCGGGTGCGCCACCAAATCGCCTCCCGGCTGCCACCCCCGTCCCCGTCAAGCCTTCGCCCAGGCGAGGAGGTCCTCGACCGGCCACGTCGTCACGATGCGTTCGGCGGGGATCCCGTGCCGCTCGGCGCGTTTGCACCCGAGCAGCTTCATGTCGAGCTGACCGGGCGCGTGGGCGTCGGAGTCGATGGCGAAGAGGCAGCCGAGGTCGCGGGCGAGCTCGATCAGCTCGTCCGGCGGGTCCTGCCGCTCCGGACGGGAGTTGATCTCGACCGCGACATCGTTCTCGGCGCACGCGCGGAACACCTTCTCGGCGTCGAACTGCGACTCCGGCCGTTTGCCCCGACCGCCCGTGACGAGCCGTCCCGTGCAGTGACCGAGCACGTTGGTCCGCGGATTGCGCACGGCGGCAAGCATTCTCGAGGTCATCTCGAAGGATGGCTGCCGCAGCTTGGAGTGCACCGAGGCGGTCACCACGTCGAGCCGGTCGAGCATGTCGGGGTCCTGGTCGAGCGTGCCGTCGAGGTTGATGTCGACCTCGATCCCCTTGAGCAGGGTGAACGACCCGGCGAGGGAGGCGTTGATGGCGTCGACGTGCGTCAGCTGGCGGGCCAGCCGCTCGCGGGACAGCCCGTTGGCGATGGTCAGGCGGGGTGAGTGGTCGGTGAGCGCCATCCAGTCCTGGCCGAGCTCGACGGCAGTGAGGACCATCTCCTCGATCGGGCTGCCGCCGTCGCTCCAGTCGGAGTGGACGTGGAGGTCGCCGACCACGGCGCTGTAGAGCTCGGCGCCCTCCCAGCTGAGCGCCGCGCCGTGCTGCTCCTCGAGTGTCGCGAGGTAGGCGGGGACGACCCCCCGCAGCGCCTGCCCGATGATCGCCGCCGTCGAGTCGCCGATCCCCTTGATCTGCTTGAGCGTCCCCGCCGCGGCGCGCTCGCGCAGCTCCTCGTCGGGGATGAGCCGGATCGCCTCCGCCGCCCGCCGGAAGGCCGCGACGCGGTACGGGCTCTCGCGGGCTCGCTCGAGCAGGAAGCCGACGCGACGCAGGGCGTCCTGCGGGCTCATCGGCGCCTCGGGCGGGGTGGGTGCCTCCATGGGCCGATCGTAGGTGCAGCAGCCGTATGCCGCTGGGCTCGCTCCCAGCGCCCGCCGGGTCCCGCGCCGGCGAAGGGGGGAAGACCCCTGGGGTGCCGGCTGTGGGTCAGCGCCGTGGGTCAGCGCTGAGGCGTCGGCAGCGTGCCTCCGGGCCCCTTCGGCAGCTCGGTCACCGAGACCCACTCCGCGCCGTACCGCTCGCTGAGCCGGGCTGCTGCGCGGTCCCCGGAGGCGGCGACGGCGACCCGGTCCGCCCGGTAGTCCTGGGCGACCGAGGAGATGACGATGCCCTCGCTCTCCAGAGTCGGGCTGTCCAGCCAGATCCGCTCGACGAGCCGCGCCTTGTCGGCATAGGAGTGCTCGACCTCCACGAAGTCCACCGCGCTCGGGTCGGGCAACGCACCTCGGACGAGCTGCTCGAGCGCCGCGTCCCTTCGCGTGACGGCGACGACGAGGGCGGTGTTGGACCGGTCCGTGGCCCAGGCGCCGGAGAAGGTGGCGCCCCACGTCGTCGTCAGCTCGGGGGCGAGCTCCTCGATCGCTGCTCGCTCCGGTGTCATCGGTCCGATGAACCAGCCGTCGGCCTGCCGCGCGAAGGGCAGCGTCTCGGGGCCCTCCGCGACCCGCGGGGTCTCCAGTCCGCCGGACGTGTCCATCTGAGTCCCGTACTCTCCTTGGGCGGCTCCGGCCTCGGCCTGGCTCGCCGGCGAGGGCAACGAGCCCGAGGGGAAGCCGTTCTGGAGCAGCCAGGTGCCGCCGCCCCCGGCAACGACGACGAACGCTGCCGCGACCCCGACGAGGGCGTTGCGGCGGCGGTGGGTGCGGGCGCGGCCACGGATGACGGCCCGCTGGACGAAGAGCTCGTCGGTGGGTGGCTGGAGATCGTTCATCGTGCTCAGCGCCCTTCTCAGCTGCTGCTCACTCTGGTCCGGAAGCGTCATGGCACGGCTCCTGCTCCGGTGAGGGGCGGTTCGGCGAGCCGCTCCCGGAGGACGGCGATGCCCCGTGAGATCTGGCTCTTGATGGTCCCCTCGGCGACCCCGGTGCACTCGGCGATCTGCGGGACGGTGAGGTCCTCCCAGAAGCGGAGGACGATGATGGCGCGCTGCTTGTCCGGGAGGTCCTTGAGCAGCGCGGTCAGGGTGAGGGCCAGCTCGCGGTCGTGCTCGTGCAGCGCCGGCTCGGGGGTCTCGTCGGTGAGGACCTCGCGCCGCCGTTTGCGCTGGTCGTTGAGGTAGAGGTTCATCATCGTGCGTCGGGTGTAGGCGGCCTCGGCACCGCGGCTGATGCGCGGCCAGGCGACGTAGACCCGAGCGAGGGCCTCCTGGACGAGCTCGTCCCCGTCGGCCCAGTTGCCGCAGAGCAGGAAGGCCCGTCGTCGCAGCACGGTCTGTCGCTCCATGACGAAGGAACGGAACGCCTCCTCGTCCGTGCGTCTCATGCGGCTCCCGGTCCGGTGGTGGGGTGGGCTTGCGTCAAGTGTCGTACACCGGTGAGGACACGACAGCCCGCCGAACCGTTGCACGCCGTCGTCGAGAGCGGAGCTCGGGCCGCGGGGTCAGGCGGCCGCCTCGAGGGCGAGGAGCCACGCCTTGGCGTCCGACCCGCCGAGGTAGCCCCCCATCGAGCCGTCGGTGCGGACCACCCGGTGGCACGGCACGATGATCGGCACGGGGTTGGTGGCGCAGGCACTCCCGACGGCGCGCACCGCCCGGGGGCTTCCCGCGCCCTGCGCGACCTCGGCGTAGGTCTCGGTGCGGCCGAAGGGGATCTCGCGCAGGTGCTCCAGCACCTGACGGCGGAAGCCGTGGGCGAGGCGCAGGTCGAGCGGCACCTCGATCGAGCTGCGGGTGCCCGCGAAGTAGTCGTCGAGCTGGCGGGCGAGCTCGTCGAGCCCCGACTCCGTGCGCAGGACCCGCGGGCCGAGCCGGTGCGAGAGGTCCTCGAGCACGGCGTCGTGGTCCTGGGCGGCGAAGGCGACGCGGACGACCCCGGAGTCCGTCGCGGCGAGCAGCAGCGGACCAAGCGGCGAGTCCACGACGCGGTAGACGACGTCGAGGAGGTGGTCCGCGGTGGCCCGGGTGACGAGGCGCTCCCGGAGCTCGGCAGGGACCTCGTCCGGCGCTCCGGCAGTGGAGGTCAGGCGGACGGTCAGCAGTTCGAAGAGGTGGTCAGACACGGGAGCTCACGTCCTCACGGGCGAGGTAGGTGCGGCGCAGCGCGGCGATCCCGTCGGCGGCGGCCCGGCGGGCGGCGGCCTCGGTGCCACCGACCACGGCGGCGACCTCGGCATAGGGGAGCCCGGCGACGTGGTGGTAGGCGACGCAGTGGCGCTGCTTGGTGGGGAGAGCGGCGAGCGCCCTCCAGAGGGCCTCGTCGGGCAGGGTGTCCTCCGGGGAGCCGGCCCAGCCGCCCTGCAGCCCGGGTGCCGGTCCCACCCGGGCACCGACGGGCTCGGGAACCGTCTCGACGGGCACGGCCCGCCGCGCGGCTGCCCGGTGCACGTCGACCGCCTTCCGGTGGGCGATGGTGATGAGCCAGGCGCGGACGTTCGCGTCATCGGGCAGGTGTGGCCAGGCCCGCAGGGCGGCGAGGAAGGTCTCGGACCAGGCGTCCTCGGCGTCCGCGGGACCGAGGGTCGCGCGGCAGACGCGGAGCACGACGGCCCCGTGCTCGGTCACGGCCTGCTCGAACGGGTGCTTCATGTCAGGGGGACGCCTCACGGAGCCGGTCCGTGAGGTGCCGGCTGGGCAGGGCCGTCTGCTGTCTCAGAAGAGCCGCCCCGCATCGCCCGCCGGTGGCTCCTCGAGAGCGAGCAGGAAGCGCTTGCGCTCCAGGCCCCCGGCGTAGCCGACGAGCGAGCCGTCACTACCGATCACGCGGTGGCATGGCACGACGATGGCGATGGGGTTGCGGCCGTTGGCCGTGCCGACCGCCTGCGCGAGGTTGCGGTCGCCGAGCGCGCGGGCGAGGTCGCCGTAGGTGCGGGTCTCGCCGTAGGGGATGTCCCGCAACAGGGCCCACACCCGCTGGTGGAAGTCGTCGCCGCGGGGGGCGAGCGGCAGGGCGAAGTCGCGCAGCTCACCGGCGAAGTAGGCGCCCAGCTGGTGCGCTGCCGTCGCGAACGGCTCCTCGTCGGGGGAGGCCGGCGCGCCGAGGACCTCGTGGTCGGCGGGTCGGTACTTGGCGGCGTCCATGAGCAGGTGGGTGATCGCACCGTCCACCGCCACGACGGTGAGCTCCCCGATCGGCGAGGGCAGGACGACGTGTCGGGCGGCGCTCATGATCCGGAGGGTCGAGCCGGGCGCTCACGTTGCAGGAGGTCGTCGTGGGTCGGCACGGGGAACTCCGCTGTGTAGTCCCCGTAGGCGCGAGGGTCCTCGGACGGCTCGAGGTGGCAGGTGATCGCCAGGTCCGCGAACTGCTGGTGCAGCGCCGCCTCGACCTCCTCGACGAGGTCATGGCCCCGCTGCACGGACCACTCTCCGGGCACGAGGACGTGGACTTCGGCGAACCGGTGGTGCCCCGACACCCGCGTGCGCAGGGCGTGGAAGTGGACGTCCTTGCTGACGAACCCGGCGAGGATGTCGGCGATGGTCCGGTTGTCCTCCTTGCTCAGGGCGACGTCCATGAGGCCCTCGGTCGACTCGCGGAGGAGCTTCCACCCGGTCCAGATGATGTTGAGGCCCACGAGGAAGGCGACGACCGGGTCGAGGCGGTCGATCCCGGTGAGCGCCACCACGATGACACCGACGATCACGCCGGCCGAGGTCCAGACGTCCGTGTAGAGGTGCTTGCCGTCCGCCGTCAGCGTCAACGACCGATACCGACGCCCGGCCCGCACGAGGATGAAGGCGACGACGCCGTTGACCACCGAGGCCACGACGGAGACGGCGAGCCCGATGCCGACGTTCTCGATCGGACGGGGGTTGATGAAGCGCTCCACCGACGTGGAGAGGATGACGAGGGCGGCGACGAAGATCATCATGCCCTCGAGCGCCGCGGAGAAGTACTCCGCCTTGGTGTGCCCGAAGTGGTGGTTCTTGTCCGCCGGCATGGCCGCCACCCGGAGGGCGATGAGCACGGCCACGGCGGCGACGAGGTTGACGACGGACTCGGCGGCGTCGGAGAGGAGGCCGACCGAGCCGGTGAGCTGCCAGGCGACCGTCTTGAGAGTGATGGTGACGATCGCCGCAGCGATCGACAACCACGCGAAACGGCTGAGGTCGCGGGTCTCGAGGGGCACCACACCAGTCTGCCAAACCTCGCCCACACCCGGCCGGGGGTGTCACCGGCTGGCCCTCGCGCTGCCCGTGCCACGGGAGACCGGTGTGAGGCTTCCTGCCGAGTGGGTATGAGGAGCACAACCAGTTACCGCAACCGAAGGAGCGGACGATGGGTGCGACCGACAAGGCCAGGAACATGGCCGAGGACATGGGTGGCAAGGCGAAAGAGGCCGCCGGCAAGGTGACCGACAACGAGCGTCTCGAGGCGGAGGGTCAGGCGGACCAGGCTGAAGCCGACCTCAAGCAGCGCGGCGAGCAGCTCAAGGACGCGGGCGAGGACGTCAAGGACGCCTTCCGCGGCTGAGCAGCACACAAGGTCCGGTGGGCCAGGCTTCGTGGAGGGGGCCTGGCCCACCTCCGTGTCCCGCCCCATCCTGATCGAAAGAGCAGTTCGCGACAATCGAAAGAGCAGTTCGCGACAGGTCTCGCCCGGGTACCCGGGCGCCACCTGTCGCGAACTGCTCTTTCGATCGTGGTGTCGCGACGTGCTCTGTCGATTCGGGCTGGTGGCCGCCCACCCGAGGCCAGCCCGGCCGGATGGGCCAGAATTCCTTGCTCCAGGGGTGTAAAGACTTCGCGCGAACGGACACAGATGGGCATGGCGACGGGTGGTGACGCGTCGGACCAGCAACGGTTCGCGCTGATCTACCAGAGCAACTACGCACCGATCCATGCGTACGTCGCTCGTCGCCTGCGGGATCGAGACCTGTCGGACGACGTGACGGCGGAAGTCTTCACGGTGGCCTGGCGGCGTCTCGATGACATACCGAGTCCCATCGGGGGATGGCTCTTCGGGGTGGCCCGGCACGTCGTCATGGCGACGAACCGGGCCACCGTCCCCGACCCGCTCGATCTCGTCGAGGAGGCGTTGGCCGCTCGGGAGGCAGACCCCTCCGCGCGGGCCATCGACCGAGCCGAGCTCGAACGGGTGGCGGAGGCTCTGAGGACACTCAGTGAGTCCGACCAGGAGCTCCTTCTCCTGATGGCGTGGGAGGGCTTGCCCCTCGCACAGCTCGCCGAAGCGCTGGAGTGCAGTGTGGCCGCTGCTGGGGTGCGGCTACACCGGGCACGGCAGCGACTTCGGCGAGCTGTGGACCGCGCCGGCGGTTCGCCCCGGGACTCGAGCAGGACCTCGAGCAGGGGGACGAGCAGGAGCTCCAGCAGGGGGTCGAGCAGGAGCTCCAGCAGGGGAAGGTCGGCGTCGGGCCCGGGGGCGGACCTCGGCACCCGTCGGGAAAGGGGTGGTCGATCATGATCGAGCAGGCGTTGAGGGACCTCAACCCGGTCCAGGAGCCTCTCGCCGAGGTCGATGCGGTGAGGGCCGCGGCTGACCTCGAGAGGATCCTGGCCCTCCCGAGGGAGCCCGCGCTGCCCCAGCGTCACCGCCCCCACCACGCGCATGGTCGACGCCTGGCGGTCATCGGCGTGGCGAGCGTCATCGCGCTGGCCCTCGTCGTCGGACTGCCGTTGCTGCCGTGGCGCTCGACATCGCCGGCGATGGCCGCCACCCCGCCGGTGCTGGCGGGGGCACTTGTCCAAGGGGGCACCGGCGCACCGGCGGCCCGCGAGCTCCGGGAGCTGGCCGGGGCGGCAGAGCGCTCCGATGCACCCGGCGTCCGGGGCGCTCGCTACGCCACGTGGGACCTGACCACTCGGGTCCACGGGGCCGAGCCCGTCCACTCGGCGGTCGTGCCACTCGAGGTGAGCCTGACCGTCGCGGCGGACGGGACCTGGCACCGGGTGGCCGCCTACGGACGACCTGTGGCCGGTGACCTCACCGCCACCGACCTCCCCGCCCCCGGGGAGGTCGAGTCCGACGAGCTGTTCCCTCCGGGACGCGCGCCGAGGATCTTCCCGGAGCCGCTGGCCGAGGACGAGCTCGGCCTGCGTGGACAGCTGGCGGCGGCGCACCCGATCGACCGCCTCGGCACGGCGGAGCTCTTCGTGGCACTGACCGACCTCGCAAAGGAGCAGAATCCGGGCCCGGCTTCCCGCGCGGCCGCCCTGCGACTGCTGGCCGGCTCGCCTGACGTGCACTCGCTCGGGGCGATGACTGACCGGGACGGGCGACCGGGACGCGGTTTCGCCGTCGACTCCGACCTGACGGGTCTGCCGACGCGGTACGTCCTCATCGTGGACCCGCTGACCGGGCGGCTGCTCGCTTCCGAGCAGGTGCTGACCGAGCGGGCCGGCCGGCTCGACGTCGACGTGCCGGCCGTCATCTCCTACGTCGTCTTCCGCTGAGCGCCGGCTAGCAGTTGGTCCGCGTCCAGTAGGACATCCGGTCGTTGTCGCCGGGACCGACCCAGGCGTCGTAGGAGATCCCGGAACCCTCGACCCAGAGCGCGTCGCCCCCGCGGTAGTCCCAGGCCACGATGCGGCTGTTGGGGTTGGTGTTGACCCACGACGACGTGGTGTTGTTGAAACCCCAGTCCGACGCGTGGTCGGCGCACGTGTTGAGGAACTGGAGGCGGCGTCCGCCGAAGTTGGAGTCGGTGTAGAAGCAGTACCACCGGTCGAGCGTCCCGTAGGGGCACCCGGCGATCGCCGCGGCCGCCGCCTCCATGTCGTCGGCCAGGCCCATGGCCAGGGAGGTGCCGCGAACATTGGCCCCCAGGCCCCGGGGGGCCCGGGTGTCGCCGGGATCCGGGAAGACGACGACGACGTCGCCGTCACGGTAGGCGACGGCGTTGTCACTGACCTGGGTGCCGCCCGGGTGCTCCCGGAGGTAGTCGTCGATCTCCTGCTGCGGGCCGGGCGCGGTCAGCACCGAGCGGATCTCGCTGGGTGCGGCCCTGAGCTCTGGCTCAGCAGCGGCGGTGGCGGTGCTGCCCGCGAGGAACATCAGCGCGGCGGTGAGGGACATGGTGCTCATGAGACGTGGACGGATGGACATCGGCTTTCCCCCTGACGATGGCGAGGCGAACTACGCACTCGTCACAGTAACGGGGACGGCTGACGGGCCGGCCCCGGTTTTCCACCGGGACCGGCCGGGCCGGCCACCGGCCCCAGTCCCGACCGAGGAGGCCAGCAGGAGGGGAGGAGCCGGGAGGGGGAGCGGGGCGCGGAGTCAGTACTGGATGACGACGCGACCGTCGATCTTGCCGTGCTTCATCTCGTCGAGGACGGCGTTGATGTCGCCGAGCTCCCGGGTGGCGACGGTGGGGTGGATGAGGCCGCGGGCGTAGAAGTCCAGGGCCTCCGCCATGTCCTGCCGGGTGCCGACGATGGAGCCGCGCACGGTCAGGCCCTTGAGGACGATCTCGAAGATCGAGGCCGGGAAGTCGCCGGCGGGCAGGCCGTTGAAGACGATGGTGCCGCCGCGCCGGGTCATGTGGATCGCCTGGCCGAAGGCCGACGGGTGCACCGCGGTCACGAGGACGCCGTGCGCGCCGCCGGTCTGCGCGATGATCGCCTCGCCGGGATCGCCCTCCAGGGCGTTGACGACGACCTCGGCGCCGTGCTTCTTGGCCAGGGCGAGCTTGTCGTCGGAGATGTCGACCGCGGCGACGCGCATGCCCATGGCCCGGGCGTACTGCACGGCGACGTGGCCGAGGCCACCGATGCCGGAGATGACGACCCACTGACCGGGCTTCGTCTCGGTCATCTTCAGGCCCTTGTACACGGTGACGCCGGCGCAGAGGATCGGGGCGACCTCGACGGGGTCGGAGCCCTCCGGAATGATCGCCGCGTAGCGGGCGTCGACGACCATGTACTGCCCGAACGACCCGTCGATGCTGTAGCCACCGTTCTGCTGGTTCTCGCAGAGTGTCTCCCAACCGGTGTTGCAGTACTCGCACTCGCCGCAGGCCGTGAAGAGCCAGGCGTTGCCGACGAGCTGGCCGATCCGCAGGTTGGTGACGCCGTCGCCGAGTGCGACGACCTCGCCGACACCCTCGTGTCCGGGGATGAACGGTGGGCTCGGCTTGACCGGCCAGTCGCCTTCGGCCGCATGTAGATCGGTGTGGCAGACGCCGCTGGTGACGAGCTTCACCAGGGCCTGTCCCGGGCCGGGGGTCGGCAGTGGGACGGTGTCGATGGACAGGTCCTCGCCGAACGCGTGGACCACAGCTGCTTGCATCGTTGCCATGTCGCTTCCTTGGACGTCGTTGTCTCCAGTGGGTGCCGTCACGCTAGGGACCCGAACGTTGCAACGACGTTGCACGCCAGTCCGCCGTATGCCGCTGGGCTCGCTGGGCGGGCCGCCGTCCCTCCCGGCGCGGCGGGGCTCGTCGATGCGCTGAGGATCACATTCCATGAATCCATGGAACGTCGTAAACTCGGGCCGTCCGATCACCTTCGAGGAGGGGCCAGTGCCCGAGGCGGCCTTGCCCGCGTGGCGCTCCGTGCTCGCTGTCGTCGCCCACCCCGACGACGAGTCGTTCGCACTCGGGGCGCTGCTCGCGTCGTTCGCCCGAGGGGGAGCTGACGTGTCGGTGCTGTGTTTGACCCGCGGTGAGGCCTCGACCCTGCACGGCGTCGCCGGGGACCTGCTGGAGCTCAGGGCCGCCGAGCTGTCCGCCGCTGCGAACGTCCTCGGCCTGCGTGAGGTGGAGCTGCTCACCTTCCCCGATGGTGGCCTGAGCGAGGTCGACCTGGGCCGTCTTGCGGCGCACGTCATCGACTCGGCGCAGCGGGTGGGCGCCGACGGGATCATCGGCTTCGACGTCAACGGCGTCACGGGCCACGCCGACCATGCCCGCGCAACGGCCGCGGCCATCGAGGCAGCTGAGGCCTGTGACCTCCCGGTCCTCGGCTGGACCGTGCCCGATGGCGTCGCCGGTCGGCTCCGGGCTGAGCACGGCGCTCCCTTCGAGGGCTACGCCGACGAGGCCATCGACCTGGTCGTGCCGGTCGAGCGGTCCGTGCAGCTCGCAGCCGTCGCCTGCCACCGGAGCCAGGCCGTGCCCGGGAGCGTCATGTGGCGTCGCCTCGAGCTGCTCGGGGACCACGAGCACCTGCGCTGGCTGCGCCAGCCGACAGCAGCATGACCCCCAGCCCATCCCAGTTCGACGAGGAGCATTGGTGTCCAAGAACATCCTGATCATCATCAACGGACCAGCCTACGGAGCCGACGAGACCTTCAACGCGGTGCGCCTCGCGGGCGCCCTGAGCCGTCGGGACGATGCGGCCCCGCGGGTCTTCCTCATGGGCGACGCCGTCACCTGCGCCATCGCCGGGCAGCACACCCCCGACGGCTACTACTCGCTCGACCGGATGCTGAGGGGATTCGCCCGGCACGGCGGCGAGATCGCCTGCTGCGGGACGTGTCTCGACGCCCGGGGCCTGACCCAGGAGCACCTGATCGGGGAGGCGCGACGCTCCACGATGGACGAGCTCGCGGCCTGGACGATCGAGGCGGACCAGGTCCTCACGTTCTGAGTCAGCGGTCAGGAGCCGGCGGCCTCGTCGGCACCTCGCTTCTGCCACGGCCATCTGCCGGTGATCTCCAGCTCCAACGAGAAGCTCAGGAAGGTGCGGATGGCGACGATGACCGCCAGGACGCCCACGCTCGCGAAGGTCGGGGTCACGGCCACGGTCCTGATGATGTCCGCGGCCACCAGCAGCTCGAGGCCGAGCAGAATCGAACGCCCCAGGTGCTGGCGGTAGGACCGATAGACGGACATTGCGACCGCAGGTTCGTCTCCGCCCCTTCGGGACTGCCTCAGCGCCAGCGGAACCGAGACGACAGCCCCAACGACCATGACGACGACGCCGGCAACATCCATGACCTGGCCGACTGCTTCGATGGCGGACCGGACGTCCACTGGCGCCTCCTCCGGGTGTCGGGTCCCCAACCCGTACCCAGAGCGGCTGAGCCAGGCGCACGGTCCGGTCCGCGTGGAGTGGCGCTCGTGGTGATGCGAGGCTGGGGGCCATGACTCATGCCCCGCACGTCGTCGCTGTGCTCGGGCGCGGCGTCCTCCACCCCGACGAGCCGGTCGTCACGGCGGACGACCTCGGCCTCACCCGGGGCGACGGCTGCTTCGACTCCACCCGGATCCTCACCGAGGAAGGCGGGACCCCGCACGTGGTGGACCTGGAGGGACACCTCGACCGGCTGGAGCGCTCTGCCCGCGCCATGGACATCGCCTGCCCGCCTCAGCAGGCGTGGCGGCGGCTCGTCGCCGACGCCCTCGCGGTGTGGTCGACGCCCGGCGAGGCCGTGCTCAAGCTGGTGCTGACCCGGGGCCGTGAGTGGCGCCCGACCGGCCCGACCGCCTACGTGAGCATCACCCATCGCGCGGACACCGGGATCACCGGTCACCAGCGGCCACGAACCATCACGGCGGTCACGCTGACGCGCGGACACCCCTCCGACGCCTTCCGTGATGCGCCCTGGCTCCTCGGCGGCGTCAAGACCCTGTCCTACGTCGTCAACGTCGCCGCCCAGCGCGAGGCACGGCGGCGCGGTGCCGACGACGTCATCTTCACGACGACGGATGGCTATGCCCTCGACGGTCCCACCTCGGGTCTGCTCGTCGCTCGGGACGGCTGGTTGCTGAGCACGCCGACGGGTGACACGGGCATCCTCGAGTCCGTCACCGTCGGCGACATCTTCGAATCCGCGCGGGCAGACGGATGGCTGACGAGGTTCGTCCTCGTGCCCGTGGCGGACCTCTACACCTCCGACGGGCTCTGGCTCGTCTCCTCAGGTCGCGGGCCCGTCCTCGTCACTGCGCTCGACGGACGCCCGCTTGCCGTCGACGAGGAGCTCGCCTCTCGCGTCCACGGCTACGCCGGCTTCTGATCGTGGCAAGGTCCCAGCGGTCGCCGTGGGGAGGTGGAGAACGGCTCGAAGGCCCGGCTGGGCGGCCTCGAGGCGGACGTCTCCGCCACTGCGCCGCACCAACGCCCGCGTGATCGCGAGCCCCAGACCGGAGCCGCCGCCGTCCCGGTCGCGGGCCTCGTCGAGCCGGGTGAAACGGTCGAAGACGCGCTCCCGGTCCTCGACGGGGATGCCGTGACCGTCGTCGGTCACCGTCACCTCGAGCCGATGACCTACCGCGTCGGCGTCGAGGAGGACCTCGCTCCGGGCGTGCCGGACGGCGTTGTCGACGAGGTTCGTCAGGGCTCTGGCGAGGTCCGCGCCCGAGCCGCGTGTGAGCAGGTGACGGCCGGCCAGGCCCGGCGTGGTCCGAACCGGCACCCGAGCGTGGGCGTACCGCCCGCAGACGTCGGTGACGAGGCGAGCCACGTCGACCTGCGCGGCCTCGCGTGTCGTGGCGGCGTCATCGGCGCGCGCGAGGATCAGCAGGTCGGCCACGAGCGTCGTCAGCCGGTCGAGATCCGCGAGCAGCTCGGCCGGCAGGTCCCCTCCCTCACCGAGCCGCTGGGCCACCTCGAGCTGGGTGCGCATGCTCGCGAGAGGGCTGCGCAGCTCGTGGGCCGCGTCGGCGACGAAGGCCCGCTGCTTGTGGCGAGCAGCCGTGATCCGGTCGAGCATGGCGTTCAGCGTCGTCGCGAGCGCGCTCACCTCGTCACGCGTCGGCGGGACCGGCAGCCGCTCCGACTCCGAGGACGACTCGTCGATGCGCTCGGCCCCCTGCCGGAGCGACTCCACCGGGGCGAAGGCCGCGCCGATGACCCGCCATGCGATGACCGCCAGCAGCGCCAGGAGCAACGGGAAGATCCAGAGCAACAGGGCCCGAAGGGTCGATGCGCTCTGCTCGACGACGGCTGTGGGTGCCGCGGCGACCACGGAGAACTGCCGTCCGGTCGGCACCGCGGGGCCCGCCTCGACGACGGCGACCATCAGCCGGCCCGACAACCCGGAGCGACTGCCCGCGACGGTGACCTGCTCCCCGGCGAGGGCGCGGCGCCGCTCGTCGGGCGTGACCAGGGCGGTGAGCCGGTCGGCCGTCACCGACCCGGTCACGATCCGACCTTCGGCATCGAGCACCTGGACGACCTGGGCCCCGGAGACCGGCACCGGGTCGGGCAGGCGCCCCGAGTCCACGAGGAGGGCGACCTGCTCGGCGCTCGCTCGAGCCGTGCCCTCCACGGATCGTCCGAGCGAGGTCGTGAGCACCGCGTAGAGCAGGAAGCCCCCGATGAGCAGCGCTCCGGCCAGCCCCGCGAGGCCGATGAGCATCAGCCGGGCGCGGATGCTCAGCTGGGCGAGGCGCCGCCGCGCCGACGATGGGGCAGGCGCGCCGGTCACGGCACCATCCGGTAGCCCACGCCGCGAACGGTCTCGATCCGGCTCCTGCCCAGCTTGCGCCGCAGGTAGCCGACATAGACCTCGACGACGTTGGCGTCGTCGAGACCGCCCCAGACGTCCTCGAGGAGGTCCTCCTTGCGAACGGCGGTGGGGTGGGCGCGCAGGAGGCGCTCGAGGAGGAGGAACTCGCGTGGAGCCAGGGCCACGTCGGCGCCGTCCACCGCCACCCTGTGCGTCGCGGGGTCGAGCGTCACCCCCGCAGCCTCGAGCACCGGGGGACGCGGAGCGGGGTCGCGGCGAAGGAGGGCGCGCAGCCGGGCCAGGAGCACGACGAAGGAGAACGGCTTCGTCAGGTAGTCGTCCGCCCCGTAGTCCAGGCCGTCCGCCTCGTCGTACTCGCCGTCCTTCGCGGTGAGCAGCAGCACCGGCACCCAGTTCTGCTCGGCTCGAAGCGTCTTGACGACGGTGTAGCCGGACATCCGCGGCAGCATGATGTCGAGGATGACGATGTCGTAGCCGCCGAACCGCGCCGCGTCCAGCCCGGCCTGACCATCCGCGACGTGGTCGACCACGTAGCCCTCCGCGGTGAGCCCGCGCACCAGGGCAGCCGCCATCCTGGCCTCGTCCTCCACCAGCAGCAGCCGCACACCGTCACGATGTCACGCGCGGCTCCGTCGCGCCGCCCCCTCCGGGTGGGGCGGTCTCAGCAGGCTCTCAGCAGTGAGGGCGCAGGATGGGGTCATGAGCTTCTTCACCGAGCACCCCAAGGCCCGCTGGACCCTGCCGGTCGCGGCGGCGGGAGTCATCGGCGTCGCGGTCATGACCGTCAACCAGGCGGCCAGCGCCGACAGCGGCCTGCCCTCGCGCACCGCGGCCCAGCTGCTCGCCGATGTCCGGTCGGCCGACGTCACCAGCCTCTCCGGGACCGTCGTGCAGACCTCGGACCTCGGGCTGCCGGAGATCCCCGGACTCGGCGGCTCCGGCGGACCCGGCTCGGCCAGCAGCTCAGTGAGCTCCCTCCTCTCCGGGACGCACACGTGGCGAGTCTGGCTCGACGGTCCCACCCGGCAGCGCCTCGCGCTGATCGGCAGCAACGGCGAGTCCGATGTCATCCACAACGGCAGGGACGTCTGGCTGTGGTCGAGCGTGGACAAGTCGGCCGTGCACCACGAGCTGAGCGACGAGCAGGTGCGTGCCGCGGCCGACGGGAAGCACCTGCCGGGAGCGCTGCCCAGCGCGCTCCCCGGCGCGCTGCCGACCGACGCCCCACGCACGCCGGAGGAGGCGACCAGCGCGGCGCTCGCCCTCATCGGCGAGAGCACGGACGTCACGACATCCGGCACCGCGTCGGTCGCGGGCCGCTCGGCCTACGAGCTCGTCCTCACGCCCAAGGACCAGAACACCACCCTCGTCACGTCCGTGCGGATCGCCATCGACAGCCAGGAGCACGTCCCGCTGCGGGTCCAGGTCTACTCGTCGAAGCTGACCAACCCCGCCTTCGAGGTCGGCTTCACGGCCGTCGACTTCGCCAGCCCGGACGCACGGCAGTTCGAGTTCACGCCGCCGGCCGGCACCACGGTGACCGAGTCCGACGAGCTGTCCGCCGCCACGCACGCCGGCGGCACCGACCGCGCAGCCGGGAAGCCGTCCGGCGGGTCGTTGGACGGTGAGCATGCGCCGAAGATCGTCGGCTCCGGATGGAGCACGGTGGTCGTCGCACCCTTCTCCCTGCCATCGGCGCAACCCGGCTCCGACGGATCCGCGGCTGACAGCGCAGCCCAGCTCAGCGGCATACTCAAGGCCCTCCCGACGACGTCGGGTGCATGGGGCAGCGGCCACGTCCTCGAGGGCACCTTGTTCTCGCTCGTCCTGACCGAGGACGGTCGGGTCGCGCTCGGAGCCGTCCCGCCTGAGCAGCTGTACGCCGCGCTGGCCGCGAAGTGAACGAACCCGTTCCGACGTCGGCCCCCGAGCGCGATCTGGCGATCGTGACTCGGGGTCTGACGAAACGGTTCGGCGCTCGCGCCGCCGTCGACGACCTCGACCTCGCCGTCCCCCGGGGCTCGGTCTACGGCTTTCTCGGCCCCAACGGGTCCGGCAAGACCACCACCATCAGGATGATCCTCGGCCTCGTCCGCCCCTCCGCGGGGACCAGCATGCTTCTGGGGCAACCGATCCCGGCCGGGGCCCAGGCCGTGCTGCCTCGGGTCGGGTCGCTCGTCGAGGGCCCGGCGTTCCACCCCTACCTGTCGGGCCGAGCGAACCTGCAGCGCCTCGATGCGGCTGATCTCACCGCGGATCCGCGCACCTCGAGGCGCCGGATCGACGCCAGCCTCGACCGGGTCGGCCTCCTCGCGACGGCAGGCAAGCGCTACCGGGCGTACTCGCTCGGGATGCGCCAGCGCCTCGCCATCGCTGCCGCCCTCCTCATGCCGCGCGAGCTCCTCGTCCTCGACGAGCCGACCAACGGCCTGGACCCGCAGGGAACCCGCGAGGTCCGCCACCTCGTCGCCTCGCTGGCCTCCGACGGCACCACGGTCTTCGTCTCGAGTCATCTCCTGTCCGAGGTGGAGCAGATGTGCACCCACCTCGGCGTCATGAGCGACGGTCGGCTCGTCGCACAGGGCTCGACATCCGAGGTCCGCGGCGTGTCCTCCCCGACCGCCCGCGTGCTCACCGACCAGCCCGTCGAGGCGAAACGGATCCTGACCGAGCTCGGGCTCACCGGAGTGGAGGCCGTGTCCGGCGGAGTGCGGGGAGCCCCGAACGGCATCGCCCCCGAGAAGATCGTCGCAGCCCTCGTCCAGAGCGGCGTCGGCGTCAAGGAGTTCACCGTGAGCAGTCCCAGCCTGGAGGACCTGTTCGTCGCGCTCACGGGGGAGGGCTTCGATGTCAGCGGCTGAGCGGGTCCTCGGGGGCGTCGAGGCGCGCGGCACGCGGGGCACGGGGCCGTCGCGGCCCCTCTCCACCCGACTGCTGCGCTCCGAGCTGCGGCTCATCGCCGGACGCCGGCGCAACCAGATGGGACTGCTCGTCCTCGCCGCGGTCCCCGTCCTCATCGCCGTCGCCGTCCGGCTGTCGTCGCCGCGCGAGGGACGCGGGCCTGACTTCCTCTCGTCGATCACCTCCAACGGGCTGTTCGTCCCGCTCGCTGCGCTCAGCGTCGAGCTGGGACTCTTCCTGCCCCTCGCCATCGCCATGCTCGCCGGGGACTCGGTCGCCGGCGAGGCCAACCTCGGGACCCTCCGCTACCTGCTCACGGTGCCGGTGGGCCGGACCCGGCTGCTCGTCACGAAGTACGTCTCCCTGGTGATCGGCGCCCTCTGGGGGGTGGCCGTCGTCGTCGTCGCGGGTGCGATCGCCGGGATCGCCCTCTTCGGCACCGGACCCATGCTGACCCTGTCGGGGACCGAGATCTCCTTCGGGTCCGCCGTCTGGCGGGTCGTTCTGGTCAGCCTCTACGTCGCCGCAGGGCTGGCCGCACTGGGTGCCGTGGGTCTGTTCATCTCGACGCTCACCGAGCAGCCGCTCGCGGCCACCGTCGCGCTCATGATCTTCACCATCCTCTCGTGGATCGCGGTCTCGGTCCCGCAGATCTCCTGGTTGCACCCCTGGCTGCTCGTCAACCAGTGGATGGCCTTCGGTGACCTGCTGCGCGACCCGCCCTTCTGGGACAACGTCGCCCAGGGCCTGTGGGTCGACCTGGCCTATGCGGTCGTGTTCGGTCTGCTGGCCTGGGCCCGGTTCGCGGGCAAGGACATCACCAGCTGACCCCGCTCCGAGCCCACCCAGCGGGCCCTGCGAAGCCGGCCCAGCGGCATACGGCGCTGATCGGCAGCCACCCAATCCAGCGCGCGCGGAGACCGGGCGTCTCCCGCGGCTCTGCCGGCGATCGTTCTAGCCAAGCTTCGGGAGCACGCAGAACTCGTTGCCGGAGGGGTCCGCGAAGATCCGCCAGGGCAGGTCCCCCCAGCCCGGGTGCAGCTCCCGACCGCCGCGCTGCGCGATCTCCTGTGCCACGGCATCGGCATCGTCGCCCGGCTCGAGCCGGACGTCCACGTGCACCCGGTTCTTGCCCGACCCCTTGGGCTCCGTCTCCGCAGACAGCTCGAGCAGCGGCCCGCGGCCCGACGAGTGCCGGAGGCCCACCTCGCTGCCCTCGACCGGCAGCCAGCCGGTCAGCCAGGACCAGAAGTCCCGGTCGCGGCGCGGGTCGGCCACCTCGAGGGACATGGTGGCCAGCCGGACCACGCCCTCGACCGATGCCCGCTCCGGAACCAGGCCGAACCGGTTTCCCTCCGGGTCGCCGAGCACCGTGGACGGCCCATGGCCCTGCCGCTGCCCGGCAGCGACGTCGGCGTGGCCGGCGCCCAGGGCGAGCAGCCGGTCCACGAGCCGCTGCCGGTCCCCGGAACCCTGCAGGTCGAGGCGGAGTCGCTGCGGCGGCTCGGCGGTCGGCTTCGGGACGCGTGGGAAACAGAGGTCGAGGACCGGGCCGCCCGACACGCTGAGCCGGGTCTCGAAACCCTCGACCTCGTCGGTCAGCGTCTCTGTGCCCAGCGCGGTCTCCCAGAACCGGCCGAGCGCCTGCGGGTCAAGGGCGTCGAAGACGATGTTCTCCAGGTACACGGGCCCAGCGTAGGCGGCGGCGATGCCCGGTCAGAGCTGCAGCGCGGCTCCGAGCGTGCGCCCCCACTGCCGTGCTCGATCGAGCTCTCCAACGGCCACGGGTCCGGGGGTGCCGTCCACGGTGAAGTCGCCACCGTGCTCGGCGCTGATCCTGCGGCGCTTCAGGCCTTTGACGATCGCCTTGCCCGCCGAGCCGGCCAGCATGCCTCCGGTGGTGGTCGAGAAGGTGACGACCCGGCCCTCGAGCGCCTCGATCTCAGCGAGCCACTCGCGGACCCCTGACGCGGCTGCGGCGGCGCCCTTCCTGGCCGCCTGGTCGCGGCTCGCGCTGCTCGGCAAGCCCATGTTGTGGGTGGGCGCGCCGACGAGCAACAGGTCAGCAGCCAGGCGCCGCGGGGCAGACCCTGCCGGGTAGGTCTGCACGTCGGCGCCGGAGGAACGGAGGCCCTCGATGATGGCGTCGGCCACTTTCGACGTGTTGCCGAAACAGGACTCGATGACGACAACGGCGTGCATGGTGCTCTCCTGTCAGGTGGAGGTCTTGCGGGCGCGGGCGGATGAGACATCATGTCTCATCGGTCGCTAGGCTAGCACCATGCCTCGACCACGCCCCACCGCAGGTGACCGAGTCGTGCAGGCAGCCGTCAGACGAATCCACGAACGGGGAGTCTCCGTCGGCCTGGACGGGATCAGCATCGAGGACGCCATCGCAACCTCCGGAGTGTCGCGCGCGACGGCCTACCGGCACTGGCCGAGTCGGGCCGACTTCCTCCGAGCGGTCCTCGTGCAGACCGTGCGCGAGACACGCCTCGACCCCGAGGGGAGCGAGGAGATCGACGCCATCCGGGCCTTCGTGAATGACCGCCGCGAGGAGGCTGCAACGGCGGCGGGGCGCCGCACGATCGTCGTCGAGAGCCTGCGCATCGCCGTGGACGCCGACTTCAGGCGCCTTGCCTCATCTCGCGAGTGGACCGACTACCTCGCCCTGCGGGCGACGTGCACCAGCCTGCCCCCGGGTGAGCTCCGGGACACCGTCACGAGCGAGATCGCGGCGGCCGAGCGCGGCTTCGCGATGCATCGCGCGTCGGTGTACTCGCGCCTGCCGGATCTCATGGGTTACCGGCTCGTCCCGCCCCTGGCCGGCCAGTCCGGCTTCGAGGTCATGGCTGATGCGATGGGCGCTCTGATGACCGGCCTGGTCGTGCGCGCCTCCGTCGCCCCAGACCGGACGACGTTCCGCGCGACAGCGTTCGGCTCCTCGCTCGCCGCGGAGTGGACGCGCACCTCATATGCGCTCGTCGCCGCGTTCCTGTCCTTCCTCGAGCCGGATCCGGAGCTCGAGTGGACCGGGGAGCGCGTTCGGGCGGCGGTCGCCGCGTTCGAGACGCTGACCGCCGTGGTCCAGTCGCCCCGCCGGCCTCGGTGACCGGCACGGATGAGGGTCGCTCGGTCGATCGGGTGGGGCCGGGACTGCGCGGAGGCTCCACGTCCTGGCGCGTGCCTGCGGGTGCCTGCGGGGGCCTGCGGCGAGGCGGGTGCTGAGACCTCCGCCGGCTGGTGCAGGCGTGGTGACGCGGGAGGGGACCTACGTCCCTACCGATCCGCGCCGCGGTCTTCCTAGCATCGAGCCATGGATGGGGGGTCGGTCGGGAAGAAGGATGCCTACGGCCGCTTGGCCGGGTTGCAGGACGCGATCCTCGAGCCGCTCAACGCGCCGCTGCGCGACGTCGCGGTTCGAGTGAGCGGGGTGGGTCGGGGCTCACGGGTGCTCGACGTCGGCTGCGGGACCGGGACCCAGCTCGAGCGGTACCTCGCCGCAGGCTGCGACGTGGCGGGGATCGACACCTCGCCCGCGATGCTGGCCCGCGCCCGCGAGAGGCTCGGCCCCGCGGCTGACCTTCGGCTCGCTGACGCCCAGCGAATTCCTTTCGGGGACGCGAAGTTCGACGTCGTCACCGCCACGCTAGTGCTGCACGAGCTGAGCCCGCTGGAACGTGAAGCCGTTGGGAAGGAGATGGCCCGCGTGCTCACCGACTCAGGACGGTTGCTGGTGGTCGACTTCTCCCCGGGGCCGCTTCGCGGGCTCAAGGGGTGGGGTCTGCGAGCGTTCTCCGTGCTGGCCGAGCTGACCGCGCGGCACCTGCAACGTTCGCGGACGTTCCTCGCCGAAGGTGGCGTGCCCCGGCTGGCCGAGGTGCTCGGCATGGACGTCCGCCACAGGAAGTCCGTGGCCGGCGGCAACATGGCCGTGTACGTCCTGACCCGCCACGGGACTGGCTGAGCGGTGGGAACGGGGCGTGGAGGTGGTCCGATCCTGCTGGCCCTGGCGTTCCTCCTCGCCCAGTCCAGCGCTCGACCAGCGCCACTGGTACGACGTGGCGCTGGTCGCGCTGCCCCGGCTGCGGGCCCAACCCGTGGCACCTGTCGAACGGCCTGCGGTCCACGGTCGTGCGCTGCCGACCTCGGCTGACCACCGGTTGACGTCCTGTCAGGCGATCCTGCGCCGGTAGGTGATCGTGGCGAAGGTGTACGCGACGACGAGGATGCCGACACACCACGCGAGAGCGACCCAGAGGTCGGTGCTGACCGGCTGCCGGGAGAACAGGTCGCGGATCGCGTTGACGATCGAGGTCACCGGTTGGTGTTCAGCGAATGCGCGCAGCGGGCCGGGCATGGTGTCGGTGGGCACGAATGCCGAGCTGATGAACGGCAGGAAGATGAGTGGGTAGGAGAATGCGCTCGCGCCGTCGACGGACTTGGCGGTGAGCCCGGGGATGACGGCGATCCACGTCAGCGCCAGGGTGAACAGGATCAGGATGGCGGCGACCGCCAGCCACGCGAGCGCTCCCGCGCCCGAGCGGAAGCCCATCAGGAGCGCGACGAGGACGACGACCACGAGCGAGATGAGGTTGGCGACCAGCGAGGTCAGGACGTGCGCCCACAGCACGGACGAGCGTGCGATCGGCATGGACTGGAACCGCTCGAAGATCCCGCCCTTCGTGTCGAGGAATAGTCGATATGCGGTGTAGGAGATGCCCGATGCGATCGTGATGATCAGGATGCCGGGCAGCAGGTAGTTCACGTACCGGTCCGACCCGGTCTGGATCGCACCGCCGAAGACATAGACGAACAGCAGCATGAAGGCGATCGGCATGACCACGGTGGTGATGATGGTGTCGGGACTGCGGCCGATGTGGCGCAGGGATCGTCCCAGCAGGACTTTGGTGTCGCCGAGGAAGTGCGTGGTCATCGTTGTTCTCCCAGTGTGTGTGTGAGGCTGCGACCCTTGCCGGCGTCGCCGTCCGCGTCGTGACCGACGAGGGCGAGGAAGACGTCCTCGAGGGTCGGCTGCTTCTCGACGTATTCGACCTTGGCGGGCGGCAGCAGCTGCTTGAGCTCGGCGAGGGTGCCGTTCACGATGATCCGGCCCTCGTTCAGGATCGCGATCTGGTCGGCGAGCTGCTCAGCCTCGTCGAGGTACTGGGTGGTGAGCAGCACTGTGGTGCCCTGCTCGGCCAGCTGTCTGACGGCGCGCCAC
Source organism: Intrasporangium sp. DVR (assembly GCF_040365325.1). Taxonomy (NCBI): domain Bacteria; kingdom Bacillati; phylum Actinomycetota; class Actinomycetes; order Micrococcales; family Intrasporangiaceae; genus Intrasporangium; species Intrasporangium sp. DVR. The sequence continues at coordinate 42,002 of NZ_BAABZW010000023.1, forward strand.
ACCTCGAGGCGGGCCTGCGGGTCGAGCCCCGTCGTCGGCTCGTCGAGGAAGATGACGGGTGGGTTCCCGATGAGGCTCATCGCGATGTCGAGGCGGCGGCGCATGCCGCCCGAGTACGCCGACACCCTTCGCTCCGCGGCGTCGGTCAGCTGGAAGCGGACCAGGAGGTCATCGGCGATCTGACCGACGTCGGCTAGGTGCCGCAAGCGCGCCACGAGCACGAGGTTCTCCCGCCCGGTGAGGATCTCGTCGACGGCGGCGAACTGCCCCGTGAGGCTGATCGACTCCCGCACGTCGGCCGGTTGCGTGGCGACGTCGAAGCCGTTGACACTCGCCGTGCCCGCGTCGGCCTGGAGCAACGTGGACAGGATTCGCACGACCGTGGTCTTGCCTGCACCGTTCGATCCGAGCAGGGCAAAGATGCTGCCACGCGCCACCTCGAAGTCGACGCCGCGCAGCACCTGCAGGTCCTTGTAGGACTTCTGCAGGTCCGTCACCCGGATGGCTGCGTCTGTGGTCATTGGGGTCCTCCTCGTTCCGCGTTCTCGATCGCCTTGGTCAGACGCTCGCGTTCCCTGTCGATCCACCGCTTGGCGCTGTAGGCCTGGGCGAATGTCTCGGCGAACTCGACCGGGTCCTCGCCGACGATCTCGCGCACCGACGTACCGTCCGCGGCGGCCCGCTCCCACAGCTCGACGAGGTCGCCCAGCATCGTGGTGACGGTCTCGCCGTCCATGACGCCCCCGTAGTACATGAAGTACCGCTGCAGCGCCTTGGCGGCGGCGGCGTACGGCTCGGGAAGCGCCTCGAGGCGCGCCTTGTACTGCTTGTACTGCCTCTTCTGCTCGAGTGACCCCGTGAGGGTCTCGATCCAGTTGGCCATGATCACTCCTCTGCTTCGTGGAGCTGTCCGATACGTTCCGCGAGGAAGCCCCACGCCCTCCAGAACTCGTCAAGCTGATCGCGCCCTTGCGCGTTCAGCGAGTAGACCTTGCGCGGTGGTCCCTTCTCCGACGGCACCTTCTCCACGTCGACGAGGCCGCGCTGCTCGATCCTGATGAGGAGCGCATACACGGTCCCCTCAGCGATGTCGGAGAAGCCCTGCTCGCGCAGCCGTGCGGTGATCTCGTAGCCGTACGCAGGCCGCACGCACAGGATCGCGAGGACGATGCCCTCGAGCGTGCCCTTGAGCATCTCGGTCATCTGCTTGCCCACGACGCGCCCCTCCATCTACTCAGTAACAATGACTACTGCTACACAATAACACTAAGTAGTGGATGCGCAAGGGTTTACCCGATCGGTGCACACCCCCCACGCAGCCGCCGGGGCCCGCACCCAACCTGTCTGAGGTTGGGACCGCAGCGGGTCGCTCGGGGACGTGCGGGTCCGGCTCCTTGACTGGGGACGCCTCCGCCATCACCTCGTCAGAAGTTGACCTCTGCGCCCATCAGCACGGTGCGATCGATCGGAAGGTGGAAATAGTCGGACGGGCGCGCCGCGTTCTGCGCGAGACCTCGCACGATGCCCTTGCGCCACCGCGCCATCCCGGGACGGTCACTGATCCGCAGGGTGATTCGTGAGATGAAGTACGTCGCGTTCTCGATGTCCAGCTCGACGCCGTGGCGCTCCGCGGCAACCTTGAGGCCGGCCGGCACGTCTTGGTGGTCGGAGAAGCCATAGTCGAGCTGCACGTGGGTGATGCGGTCGTACTCGCTGGCGAGGTGGTCGATCGTGACCCGTTCGCTGTCGTCGACGTGCGGGACGTTCAGTGACCGGGTCGTGACGATGACCACGTTGTTGTGCAGAACCTGGTTGAAGTGGACGTTCTCGCGCAGCGCCAAGGGCACGGTCTGCTTGGACGGATGGAGGAACACGGCCGAGCCCGGGATCCGCTTGACGTTCACGACGGCGTCGCTCGAAAGGTACTCGGTCAACGGACCTTCGAGCTTGGTGCGCCGTGCCGTCACGAGGACGACGCCGCGCTGCCAGGTGAGCATCACGGTGCTCAGCAGCAGGGCGACGAGAATCGGGAGCCAGCCGCCATGGAACACCTTTGTGACGTTGGCCGCGAAGAACGCCAGCTCGATCACCCCGAACAGGCCCCCGGCCAGCAGGACCTGCCAAGGCTTCCACCCAAGGGCGCTGGAGGCGTAGACGCAGAAGAGCACCGTGGTCAGGATGAACGTCGCCGTCACCGCGACGCCGTAGGCAGTGGCCAGGCGGCTCGACTCGCCGAAAGTCAGCATGAGTGCCAGCACGCCGGCGAAGACGAGCCAGTTGACTGCCGGGACGTAGATCTGGCCGCCCGTGTGTGCTGAGGTCTGCCGCACGGTGAGCCGGGGCAGGTAGCCGAGTCGCTCGGCCTGTCTGGACACCGAGTAGACGCCAGAGATCACCGCTTGGCTGGCGATCACCGTGGCCATGGTCGAGAGCAGGACGAGGGGGATCTGCCCCCAGTCCGGAGCCATCTTGAAGAAGGGATTGCTCACGGTCTCCGGGTGGTTCAGGATCATCGCTCCCTGGCCCAGGTAGTTGAGCGTCAGGGCGGGGAAGACGAGCCCGAACCACGCGGTGGCGATGGCGGGTCGGCCCAGGTGGCCCATGTCGGCGTACAGCGCCTCGGTACCGGTGATGACAAGCACGATGGCGCCGCTGGCCACGAATGCGATGAAGGGGTGCTCGGCGATGAACAGCATCCCGTAGTGCGGGGAGAGCGCAGCCAGGATCGACGGGTCCTCGGCGATGTGAGTGAGGCCCATCGCAGCGAGGGTGACGAACCAGACGATCATGATCGGCCCGAAGGACTTGCCGACCTTCTCGGTGCCGTGGCGCTGGACGACGAAGAGGCCCACGATGATGAGCACGCCGAGCTCGAGCACGACGTGGGACAGTGACGGGATCGCCACCTCGATGCCCTCGACCGCCGACAGCACCGAGATCGAGGGGGTCAGCAGGCTGTCCCCATAGAACAGCGAGGCGCCGATGACCCCCAAGATCATGACCAGCGCGTACCGGCGGCTGCCTTCTCGCAGGCTGCTGCGGGTGAGGTGCGCCAGCGCCAGGATGCCGCCCTCCCCGTCGTTGTCGGCGCGAGTGATGAATCCCAGGTACTTGATGCACACCACGATGACGATCGACCAGAACATCAGTGAGATCGAGCCGAAGACGTCAGGACGGTTCAGCGTCACCAAGCCGTTGTCGATGGAGAAGACGACTTGGATCGCGTACAGCGGCTCGTGCCGATGTCGCCATAGACGACGCCAAGAGCTGTGAGGGCCAGGAGCGCGCGACCCGGGCGCCGTACCGAAGTCATGAGTCATTCCAGCACAAAGGGAAGGCACTGGGGTGGGCAGCAGTGACTCAGCCGCGCGCGTGCTCCCAGCCGAGCGCGGACCGGCCGCACGGCACGTGGTGAGCCCATGCGTGTCTCAGGCGGTTCCTGTGTCGATACCGTCCTCCGAGGGACGGTCGGGCGATCTGACCGTCGCGGACTGCGTCGCGGTCGAGTCAAGGACGTCAGGCGACATCCTGGTGCGCGTCCGCCTCCGGTGACGCCACCGCACGTGTCACCGGGCCAGGGTGAAGCCCTCTGGCAGGCCGGCCACCTCCACCCCACCCGCACCGTCGACGATCACAGTGAGCTCGGCGTCCCCGACGCGTATGCCGCGCACCGTCATGGCGCCGAAGGGCAGCGGCTTGGCGGGGTGCACCGAGACCTTCCGGGCCGGAACGTTGACGGTGAGGCCGAGGGCGACGGTCAGCATCGCCACGGCGGATGCGGCGGCCCAGGCCTGTGGTCGGCACGATGCCGGATAGGGAGCGGGGCGGTCGAGTGCGCCCGCGTCGGAGAAGAGCTCGGGCATCCGATAGTCGAACGCCTCGCCGAGGTCGAGCAGCCGGCTGACGACCGTCGCACCCTCGGCCGTGTGACCCTCCCGAGCCATGCCGAGTGCGCAGATCGCGGAGTCGTGGACCCACACAGAACCGGTGTGGTATCCGATCGGGTTGAACCCTCCGTTGTCGGTTGCCATGGTCGCGATACCGAAGCGCCCCAGCATCGTCTGACCGGTGAGGGTGGCGGTCACGATCGCAGCCTCGCCAGCGGCCAGGGCGCCGGTGCCGAGGACGTGGCCCATGTTGGAGCCGATGCCGTCGACCGCCCGGCCTTCGCCGTCGATGGCCATGGCGAGGTATCGGTGCCCGGGCTCACCCACCCAGAAGTGGTCCCTGATCCTTCCGGCCAGCGACACCGACCACGTCTCCAGTGCGTCCGCCAACGCACGGTCCCGGTCCTCCGTCCCCAGGGCGCGCAGCAGGGCGGCGGCGCCCGCGGCCGCCTCGACGGCATACGCCTGCGCTTCGACGAGCGCGATCGGCGCGGCCGCGATGGACCCGTCTCGGAACCGCATCGAGTCACCGGAGTCCTTCCAGCCTTGGTTGATCAGGCCGTGGCCGCTCTCGTCGACATACTTGATGAGGCCGTCGCCCTCCGGGGAGGCCGCGCCGGCCAGCCACGCCGCAGCGGCTCGCAAGCTGGGCAGGAGGGCGCGCACCTCGTCCTCCCGCATGCCCCAACGCCACGCGTCGTGCAACAGGCACATCCACAGCGCCGTGGCGTCGACGGTGCCGTAGTAGACAGGCGGGAGCGCAAAACCCACAGCGGGATCCGCGTATGCCGTCCTGCGCAGCTCGTGAGGGATCTTGCCCGGCGCCTCGGCTGTCTTCACGTCGACCTTCGTGCCCTGCCGGCGCGCGAGGGCTCGGAGCGTTCCGCCCGCGAGGGTCGTGCCCAACGGGAGGGTCATGCGAGCAGCCCAGATGGAGTCGCGACCGAACAGCGTGAGGTACCAAGGGGTTCCAGCCGCAGCAAAGACGTCCGCGGCATCCTCGGGATCCGAGAGAAGAAGGCTCTGCAGGTCGGTGAGCGATGCTGTGACGAGCCGACCGATCCGGGGATCGGTCGCACTGACCTCGACCGAAGTGGCCCATCGGACCGCCCTGGACCCGGCGTCGGCAGCGAACCTCGTGCCACCTCGTCGCTCGGTGGTGACGAAGACGCCCACCTCGAGGCTGCCGCCTGAGTCGAGCGCGACCGGGAACGACGCGACCAGGCCCTCGCTCGTCGTCTCGAGCGCGGCAGGAGCCGTCGAGAACCGCACGCGGGTGGCGAGCCGGTCGGTAGTCCACGAGGCTGCTGGCGCCGCGCTGCTGTTTCGGCCCCCCTCGATCGTGACCTCGACGGGCTGTCCCGAAGTGACTCCGGCCTTGACCGCGCTGATGTCGGCTCCGTCGCCCCCGAGGGTCACGACCAGGTCGGCGATGACTGGTCGTGCGGCTCGGGACACGACGGTGAGGCGCTCGGTGAGGGTCCCGCCCACCACCTGTCGACGACGGTGCACCTCGACTGTCGGGTCGGGTCCCCGGTCGCCCAGCCCACGGGCCGAGAGGAAGAAGTCGCTGCGCCCCCCGCGGCTCGCGTGAGCGACGTCGACGAGGTCGGACGCCCCCAACGCCACGGAGAACCGAGAGACGACCCTCTGGTCGTCGACGAAGAAGCCCTCCGCCCCCGTCCCGGACATCGAGCCGTCCCAGGCACTGAGCGCCGTCCCGTTGCCGTCGACACAGATGGCGAGGTCGTGCAGCCACGGTTGGCGGTGGGGACTGGGCGTCTGAGCGCTCATCAGCTGTTCCTGCCGAGGGTCACGGGGCGGTCGCCATCCGGGGACGGCGTGGTCGCTCCTCTTGACACGCCGTGGTGTGAGGCAACACTATCCGGAGAGGTAATTGGAACGTTCAAACGCATATTTGACCGTTCCACTCCAGGAGGCGGGAGTCAAGGGTGACCTCGGAGCCCCGTGCGCGAGAGCGAGCGACCATCGAGGATGTCGCACGGGCGGCGGCGGTCTCACGCCAGACCGTGAGCAACGTGGTCAATGCTCCTGAGCGCGTCGCGCCCGAGACTCTCGAGCGCGTCCGGCGCGAGATCGCCCGCCTCGGATTCCGCCCGAGCCGGGCGGCGCAGCAGCTCAAGAAGGAGCGTGCGGGCGCGTGGGCCCTGGAGATCGACTCGCGCGGTTTCGGGCGGCTCGGGGCCGTTCTCGACAGCTTCCTCGTCTCGCTGACGACCGGCTCACGACGGCACGGCTCACACATCGTCCCCTTCACCGCTCCGGACCCAGCCGACCCGATCCCTTCCTACGAGGACCTCGTCGCCAGTCGGATCGCCGACGGTTTCGTGCTCACCGACACTCGTCACGGCGATCCGCGACCGGCGTGGCTCGAGGCCAATCAGGTCCCGTACGCCGCCTTCGGGCGCGTCTGGGACGACCCGACCGTCACGTCCTGGGTGGACGTCGACGGGGCCTCGGGCGTCGACGCCGCCGTGCGACACCTCGCCCACCAGGGCTACAACCGGATCGGCTTCCTCGGCTGGCCAGAGGGATCACCCGTCGGAGACGACCGTCGCGCGGGATGGGCCGGCGCCACCGCTGAGCTGGGCCTGGCGCACCCCGAGTGGAATGCCACGGCCCACCAAGTGCTCGAGTCGGCGTCCGCTGCCGCGGGCCCGCTCATCGATGTCCTCGGTCGAGGCGGAGCGCTGGTCTGCGCCTCTGACGCACTCGCCCTCGGCGCCTGGAGGGTCCTGATCGAGCGCGGGATGCGGCCGGGGCCTGACTTCGGTCTGGTCGGCTTCGACGACACCGACATCGCGGACGCGCTGGACCTCACGAGCCTGCGCCAGCCCCTCGACGAGGTGGCTGACCATGTTCTCCACATGCTTGGGATCGGCGCGGCACCACATGCCGCGGCGACGCCGGGACTCCTCCTCATCCCCGAGCTGGTCGTCAGGTCCAGCTCTAACCCCCGCGGGCGACCGCACGAACCGGAAAGAGAAGTGACATGAGAGCACGTATGCCGCGCGGTGTCCCCGCGCTCGCTCTCGCCGCCACCGGCGCGCTCGTCCTGAGCGCGTGCGGCGGAGGCGGATTCAGTGGCGACACGCAGAACGTCCCACAGAACACCGCTGCGGGACCCGTGAAGCTGACGATGATGATCGGCAGCTCCGGCGACGCGGAGACCAACGCGGTCAAAGCTGCCGCCGACGCGTGGGGCGCGAAGACCGGCAACACGGTCGAGGTCATCGCGGCCTCCGACCTCGGTCAGCAGCTCGGCCAGGCATTCGCCTCGACGACGCCCCCCGACGTCTTCTACACGGACGCCTCGAAGCTCGGCACCTTCGCCAAGGCGGGCAATCTCCTCGCCTACGGCGACCAGGTCAAGGATGCTGGCTTCCTCCCGACCCTGGTCCAGACGTTCACCTACGACGGCAAGTTCTACTGCGCGCCGAAGGACTACTCCACGCTCGCGTTGCAGATCAACACCGATCTGTGGACCAAGGCCGGGCTCACCGACGCCGACATCCCGAAGGACTGGGCCGGTCTCGAAGCCGTGGCCAAGAAGCTCACGTCCGGCAAAGTCACCGGGCTTGTCATCGGCAACGACATCAACCGCAGCGGTGCCTTCATCAAGCAGGCCGGCGGCTGGATCGTCTCCGAGGACGGCAAGACGATGACGGCCAACAGTGAGCCCGCCAAGGTCGGCCTCGCAGAGGTCAAGAAGATGATGGATGCGGGCATCCTCAAGTTCAGCTCCGACACCACGCCCGCCACCGGCTGGGGCGGAGAGGCGCTCGGTAAGGGCGTCGGGGCAATGACGATCGAGGGCAACTGGATCAGCGGTGCCAAGAAGGACTTCCCCAAGCTGAACTACAAGGTCGTCGAGCTCCCCGCCGGCCCAGGGGGCAAGGGCACGCTCCTGTTCAGCAACTGCTGGGGCATCGCTGCGAAGTCCAAGAGCCAGGCCCAGGCCATCGAGCTCGTCAAGTCACTCATCACGACCGAACAACAGATGAAGTTCGCGGACGCCTTCGGCGTCATGCCCTCGACCGAGGAGGGCGCCAAGGCCTTCGCCGAGAAGTACCCCGACTCGGCGGCCTTCGTCGCTGGCGGTGAGTACGCCCAGGGCCCGGTCAACCTCGCGGGCTTCGACGAGGTCATGACGAAGTTCAACTCGCAGCTGGCCACCATGGGCAAGGGCGGAGACCCGAACGCCTGGCTCGAGGAGCTCCAGAAGAACGGCACGGCCGCCTTGGGCGGTTGATCCACCCGAGGGTGACGCCCGGCGGCGGCCCGGAGGGCAACGGCCGGGCGTCACCCCCTCGTCACGCACCGAGCTCAAGGAGGACCCATGGCGCACATCGATGATCCCCGTCCCTTGGGCGACGAGGTCGTCACCCCCTCGGGGGCGGCGGTCGGCCAGGCCGCGGCGGCGGCCGCCGGCACCCCGGCTGGCCAGCCCGGCGTCCCGGGGGGTCGATCCCGTGCAGGCGGTTTCCGGGATGGGCGCAAACGCCCAAGAGGCGGCATACGGGGCAGCGAAGGCATCGCCGGATGGATCTTCGTCGCCCCCATGATCGTCATCCTCGGGATCTTCCTCGTCATCCCGATCTTCATGGCACTCTGGGTCAGCTTCACGAACTGGCAGGGCAACACCAACCCGTTTGCGGTCGGGCAGGGAACGGACATGGTCGGGGCCCAGAACTACACCGACCTCTTCGCCAAGGACGGACTGACCCGTGACAACTTCATGCAGTCCATCGGCAACACCTTCTACTATGTGCTTCTTGTCGTGCCGCTGCAGACAGTGCTCTCGCTCTCGCTGGCCCTGCTCGTGAGCAACAAGATGCTGAAGGGCAAGAGCTTCTTCCGCACCGCCTTCTACTTCCCATCAGTGACGAGCTCGATCGCCATCGCGACGGTCTTCCTGTTCCTCTTCTCCAACTCGGGAGCCGTCAACGCCGCTCTGGGGTTCCTCGGAGTCGACGGCCCGCAGTGGTTCAGTGACAGCCGTGGCTTGCTGCACCTGATCTTCAACGCGGTCGGCGTCGACAACCCCGGCTGGGCGCAAGGCGAAATCCTTGGCCGAACTCTGTGGGAGTGGCTCTCAGGCCCGTCGGTCGCGATGTTCGTCATCATCTTCCTCGTGGTCTGGACGACCTCGGGCACGTTCATGCTCATGTTCATCGCTGCTCTCCAGGACCTCCCCGTCGAGGTCGATGAGGCCGCCGCCCTCGACGGTACGTCGAAGTGGCAGAAGTTCCGGTTCGTCACGCTCCCGATGATCAAGCCGGCTCTCTTCCTGGTCATCACGCTCGGGTTGATCGGCACCTGGCAGGTCTTCGACCAGATCTACGTCATGGGCAAGGGGGCGCCCGCGGGCACGACCTTGAGCCCCGCGTTCCTGTCGTACCAGCAGAGCTTCGGCAACTTCCGCTACGGCTCGGGCGCCGCGATGGCGTTCGTCGTGTTCCTCATCATCGTGATCCTGACGCGGATCCAGCGCTACGTACTCACCGACAAGGACGAACGCAGGCCCCTCTTCTTCGGTATCGGAGGCCGCAGATGAAAGAACAGCGCTCCAACCCGGTCAAGACTGTCCTGTTGTATGCCGCGTTGATCGCCTTCGCGATCGTGTTCATCTATCCGTTCTTCGTCCAGATCGCCACATCGTTCAAGACCGACCCGGACGCGGCGAACAATCCCCTCTCGCTCATCCCCGACCCCGCCACGACCCAGGTCTGGCAACGGATCTTCGGACAGACCGAGGATGTCGGTGTCCCAGTTATGACGTGGACACGTAACTCCTTCCTCATCACCATCGTCGTGACGCTCACTCGCGTGTTCCTCGACTCCCTGGCGGGCTATGCCCTCTCGCGACTGCAGTTCAAGGGACGCAAGGCCGTTTTCGGCGCCGTCCTCGCAGTGATGGCGGTGCCCGGCGTCGCCCTGCTCATCCCGAAGTTCCTCATGGTCAACTATCTCGGGATCTATGACACCTACACCGCGATGATCCTGCCGCTCATCGTCGATGCCGCCGGAGTCTTCATCATGAAGCAGTTCTTTGACTCGGTGCCCATATCGATCGAGGAGGCGGCGCGGATGGACGGCGCAGGCATCTTCAGGACCTTCTGGTCCGTCGTGTTGCCGATGGCCAGGCCGGCGCTCATCACGCTGACGATCCTGTCGTTCCAAGGGTCGTGGAACGAGTTCTCCCATTTCCTCGTGGTGACCAGGGGGACCCCGGATCACATGACCCTCGTGACCGGACTCGCCAGCATGACCAGTGGGCAGCTGGGTGCCGGCACTCAGTACCCGTTGAAGTTGGGTACGGCTTTGCTGACGACGATCCCCGTCGCACTGCTCTTCTTCGCACTCCAGCGCTACTTCATCCGCGGGGCCAATGAGGGAGGAGTCAAGGGCTGAGCGGCTCGAAGCAGCCCGCCCGGTAGCGAGGAATGATCGGCGTGGGCGGTGCGCAGACTCAGCGGGCGGAGAGCCCGGCCAGGATGAGGTGGTGGCTTGTTCGTCGAGGCCGGGCGCTGCATCGAGCCGTGGCGCGGCCCGACGCGGAGCTCGCGGGGATCGCAGACCCGCAAGGGTGGCGGGTGCACACGAGCTTGACGAGGTGCATGCCGCGGCAGAGCCCCCAGCCGATGCCGGCCCTCACGGTCAACCGCGTTCCGTCTCCACCGGGGCGCAGGGCCTCGACGAGGTCGAGGTTGGGCTGGAGACCCTGCCGGATGAAGTGGGGGAGGCACCCCCGTCCGTGACGTTGGCCATGGTCTTGCACCGCTGGCCCGTGATCAGGCCACGCGAGTGAACTCACGTGTGCCGTGATGCGGGGTCCCGAGCGCAGGGTCGGGACAATGTCTGACTCCACGCCCACGGAGATGAGGAGTGCCCGTCCACGTCAGGCTGTGAGAAGGGGCCGCCCGAGGCCGGCCACCCTGCAGCGGTCAGGCGGGGGGACCGGAGATTGAGCGCGTGACGAGCTCGTCGTTTCGCCCGGCTACCATCACACCGGCTCCCCTCTGACGTCAAGGGGCCGGGATCGGCTCTT